>JAYTZB010000364.1:0-3147 GCA_043742085.1 Polyangiaceae bacterium | reverse complement strand
GCCGTGTCCTGCACGTCGAGCTGCTTGCCGGCCTTGTCGTAGAAGTAGACCGCGATCTTTCCGTACAGGATCGTGCTCGGCGACTTGTTCGTGATCTTGAAGAACGGTCCCTTGTCGTCGGTCTTGCCGTTCCACTGCGCGTCCATCATCCGCGCGTTGCCTTTGGCCTCGCAGGGCTTGGCGAACGAGCCCTCACCGGCGGAGCCCTTGGGGCAATCATGGTGCGGCTCCACGGCGGCGGCGCTGGCTGACGCGGTCGGCGGCGCGCTGGCCGTGGCCGCGACAGGCGCCGACGAAGGCGCGGGCTCGGCGCTCTTCACCGCGCTGCCCGAGGCCGCGCCGGACGTGCCGGCCGCGTCCTTCGAGCAACCCGAAGACCCGATCGCGACAGCGGCAAGCGTGAGGGATGCCGCCATCGAGCCGACGAGTTTGTGCGCGCTCCAGATCATGGGCCGCACCCTAGATGAGCGCGCGCGAATTTTCGACCCGAAAGTCGTGCCGTTCAGCGACGATCTTCGTGCCGCTCTTCGCGCTTCTCTTCGCGCTTCTCTTCGCGCCTCACGGGGCGGCGGCTGGCGGCGAACGACGCACGCCGTGGATCCGCAACGAACGGGGGGCCCCGGAAGGCTCAGTCGTCGATGGCCTGGTACGCCGACGTCCAGAAGTCGAGGTGGACGTTCGAGAACAGCGGAAAGCCCGAACGCTGGGTCATCATGATCGACACCATCTGCTCGGCGGGATCCGACGACCACGTCGTGCCGTAGCCGCCGTCCCAGCCGTACCGACCGGGGATCGCCGACACGCCGTCGCGCCGGGTCACGATCGAGACACCGAAGCCCCAACCGAGCGCATCGAAGAAGCCGGGGAAGAAGCCGGAAACGGCCTTCTGCGCGGGCGTGAGCTGATCGGTGGTCATCGCCTCCACCGACGGTCGCGAGAGGATGCGCTCCTTTCCCAGCGTACCGCCGTTGAGCATCATCTGACCGAAGGCGAGATAGTCGTCGACCGTCGAGACGAGCCCGGCGCCTCCGTCGGGAAATGCGGGCGGGCGGCTCCACTGGCTGTTCGCGACGTCGTCGTGGACGGCGAGCGTGCCGGTCGCGGCATCGGGCCAGTACGAGGTGGCGAGACGTTCGAGGCTGGAAGCGGCCACGCTGAAGCCGGTGTCCTTCATGCCGAGCGGCGCGAAGATGCGCTCGCGGAAGAACGACTCGAGCGGCTGGCCGGCGGCCCGTGCGACGAGCACGCCGAGCACGTAGGAGCTTGTATTGTACATCCACTTCGCGCCGGGCTGGTGCATCAGCGGCAGGGTGCCGAAGCGACGCATCCACTCGTCCGGCGAGAGCGGCGATGCCGGCTTCGGCGGCCCGATGCCACTCAGCTCCTGCTCCTTCATCGCGCGCTGGATGGGCGTCGCATCCGACGGGCCGCTGATCATCCCGAAGCCCATGCGGAAGGTGAGGAGATCGCGAAGCGTGATGGCGCGCTCGGCGGGGACCGTGTCCTCGAGGGGTC
The DNA here is from genome assembly GCA_043742085.1 of Polyangiaceae bacterium. Lineage (GTDB taxonomy): Bacteria > Myxococcota_A > Polyangia > Polyangiales > Polyangiaceae > Labilithrix. The sequence goes on along the minus strand of JAYTZB010000364.1, from coordinate 1,632 downwards.
CGTCGATGCGCTTCAGCACCTTGCGGTTCGCGAGCTCGGGCAACAGTCGGTCGACGGGCTCGTCGAGGCGTAGCTTGCACTCCTCGACCAGGATCAGCGCCGCGACGGCGGTGATCGGCTTGGTCATCGAGGTGATGCGGAAGATGGTGTCCCGCCGCATGGGGGCCGGATCGCCGACCGTCTTCGTGCCCATCACGTCGACGTGCACCTCGCCGCGCCGCGCGAGCAGCGTGACCATGCCGGGCATATCGCCGCGCTCGACGTAGCCGGCCATGGTCGCGTGCATGCGCGCGAGGCGTGCCTTCGAGAAGCCGCCGTTGCTCATGCCTCGTTCGCCTTCGGTGCCGCTTGCAGGAGCATGACGCGCTCCTACTTCGGCATCAGCGCGAGATACGGCTGCGCCTCGCGCACCGCGCGCGCGAACGACGGTCGCTCCATGAGCCGGCCCAGATACGCCGCGACGTGCGGGTGGCCGTCGCCCATCGGCAGCAGCCGGTTCGCGTAGAACAGGGAGGGCGCGCCGGCGCAATCGGCCATCGTGAAGGACTCGCCGGCTGCCCAGGTCCTCGTCGCCATCAGCTCCTCGAGCATGGCGTAGGCCTCGAGGATGCGCGCCTTGGCCTGCGCGACACCGATGGTGTCGTTCTGACCCTGGGGGCGGAACTTGTCGGTGACGATCTTGCCGACCGAATCGTTCACGTAGAGGTCGAAGAAGCGATCGCGCAGGCGCGTCTCTCGCGCGAGATCGGGATCGCTCGGAACGAGCTGCGTGCGACCGGGATAGTGCTGCGCGAGGTACTCGACGATGATGGTCGCCTCGGGCACCGTCTGGTCGCGAGCGTCATCGCGAAGGACCGGGAACTTCGCGAGCGGCCACAGCTCGGCGAGGGCGGCGCGCTGGACCGGGTTGGAGAGGTCGACCAGGCGGCCCTCGAAGGGCGTCTCGTTCTCGTACAGCGCGATGAGCGCCTTCTGGCAGTACGACGAGAGCGGGTGGAAATAGAGCTCGAGCGCCATCCGGGAGCGCCTATTCGCAGGCGGTCCAGGCCGCGCCTGCGCCGCCGACGCGCATGAGCGTCTTGCCGTCCTGCTTGCCGATGACGGCGGCGTGGCTCATGAGGTCCTCGTTCGAGGGCTCGTCGACGATGATGAGGCTGGCGGCGCGCTCGGCCTTCACGCGCTGGACGTAGACCATGCCGCTCGGCGCCTGGCGGCGAACCGTGCCCGTTGCGCTGCTGCCGTTCCACTCGAGGAAGACCTCGGTGGTCCCGTCGACCGCGCTCTTCGTGCGGCAGACGAGCTGCCCGGCAACGGGAGCGGGCGCGTCGGCCTCGGCGGCGAGCGGGTTCTGCGGGAGCTGCGGAGCGGCGGACTCACGCGCGGCGGGAGCAGCCGGAGCGGGCTCGGTCGTGGCTTCGCTCGGAGGAGCGCTCGCGACGTCCGCGGCGGTGGTCGTGGTGCCGGCCGCAACGACGCGCGCGCCGGAGCACGCGACAGAGCCCGCGGCGGTCGAGGCGAGGACGGTCAGAACACCGAGAAAAGAGAGGGTTCGCACGCCGCACGAGCTAGCACGAGTCCATCGACTGTCCAGCCGCTCTCCGTGGTTTCGCCCGCTCTTCAGGTCCTCAGTCG
>JAYTZB010000363.1:0-1691 GCA_043742085.1 Polyangiaceae bacterium | reverse complement strand
TTGATCATCGCGCGGATGGCGGAGAGCTTCTCGAGATCCTTCTTCGACGAGGCGGCGACGAACACGATGTCGAAGTCCTTGCCGCGTGCGCTCTTCGCGATCTTGGCGCCGGTGGCATCGAGGTCGGCGCGCAGATCGGGGTCGAGCTTGCCGACGACCGCGACCTTCTTCTGCGCGTCGACACCGAGCTTGTCGACGAGCGCCTTGGGGTTCTTGATCTTCTCCGCCCAGATCTCGGCCTTCGGTCCGAGCTCGAAGAGCAGGAGGCCGCGTCCGGTCTGGAGATCGAGCCATCCGGCGTTCGCCTCGATCTTGAAGATCTCGGAGAACTTCACGGTCAGGCTCGCGCCTCCGCGGAAGATGATCGAGTCGCCCTCGAGCAGCGCGACGCCTTCGAGGATGCGTCCGTCGAACCGCAGCGTCGTCTTTACCTCTTGCCCCACGGCCCGAATATATCAGCGATTCGGGGCACCGTTGGGCAGAAGCGGGAACGCGCGGAGCGACGAGGCGCGCAGCATTCCACATGCCGGATCGTCCTTCGCCGCCTCGCGCTCCTCGCTCGGGTCACCCGGTCGCGCGCCGAGCGCCATGCACGACCATCCTCCGTCCCACGCGCGCGACACGAGCTTGCGATCCTCTCCGTAGAGACCCCACGTGTTGAGCGGGCACGGGAACATCGCCGTGCAGTTCGTCACCGCGATCGGCGCGCGCGCCTCGTACGGCCGGAGCAGACTGCGACCCGGCATCGCCTCGCGATACGCCGCGACCGAGAAGTTGTCCCACAGGCCGAGCGCATCGAGGAACGTCGGGAGGAGATCGAGGTGCGTGAGGAAGCGCCCGGCATGATCGGCGAGCGCGCGCTCCTGACTCGCGGTGAGCGCGCCGTTGCCCGAGGCGATCCACGCGGGGACATGCACCTGCTCGTCCATCAGGTTCTGTCCGTGATGAATGGCGCCGTGCTCTCCGAACGCTTCACCGTGATCACTCGTGAACACCACGAGCCATGGCCGAGCGGCGGCGTGCGCGATGAACGCCTTCACGGCACGGGCCAGCGTGCGATCCTGCTCGTAGATCGAGTCGCGATACGCGTTCAGCAGCTCCGGCATGCCCGACCACGTCACGACGTGCCCGTACGGCTTGAACGGTGCTCGTGCCGCGTCGACGAAGTACGGAGCATGCGTGTTCGCGAGATGAAGCATCACCACGGCAGGCCCGGAGATCTCGGGGAGCGTCCTCGTGAAGAGATCGACCACGTCGCGATCCAGCGGTAAACCCCCGTAGTCCGCGTCGTCCTCGACGTCGTGCCCGCGGATGGTCTCGATGGTGGCGAAGCGATCGACGGCGGCTCGCACCTCGTCGGTCTCGAACACGGTCCGCGACTGCGACGAGAAATAGGCGACGACGGGCCGCGCGCCGTTCGCGTCACGCGCGGCATGCGCGAAGTCGAAGAGGCTCGGCGAGCGGAGGATGGCGGCGCGTGGTCCTTCCTGCGATCGACCGGTGAGGATCGCCGAGAGCGAGAGCGCGGTGTAGCTCGACACCGCACGCAGCTCTGCGAGATCCACGCGCCCGCGCGTCAGCGCCGCCGTCTCCGGTGCCGTCGGCGCGTCGCCTCCGGCGCGGTAGTCGCTCGCGCGCACGCTCTCGGTGAGCACGAACAGGATGTCCGGGAGACGCGCGCGCTCGGCATG
>JAYTZB010000362.1:0-2882 GCA_043742085.1 Polyangiaceae bacterium | reverse complement strand
GAGCTTCACGAGCGGCCGCGAAGCTTCACGAGCGACGCGCGAAGCCGCCGGTGCGGCAACGAGGCCGTGGCGAGACGGCCGCGACGCTCCGCGAACCATCGCGGAGGCTTTCGCGTGACGAGAAATCAAGGAGATACGCGACGCGGGAAGTACCGTCGGCGTGTCGAAGCTCGCCGAGCCCAGCGCGAGCGTGTGCCGATCCACGCTCAACAGCCGGGCAGGTTGAACGATGCGCCGAGCTTGCGCCACCAACGTTCCCGGGGAAGTATCGGCGCCCCTCGTTTCACCATGCGGAACCTCTTCATTTCGTACCGGCGGATCTTCGTGGTGCTCGTGCACCTCGCGCTGTGGACCGCGGCTCTCGGCGTGTCCCTGCTCCTGCGGTTCGAGTTCACGATCCCGCGCTCGATCTTCGAGTTCGCGCCGAAGCTGCTTCTGGTCACGCTCGTCCTGCGCGGCATCGTGCACTGGCGGCTCGGCCTCTTCCACGGCCTCTGGCGTTACTCGGGATCCCGAGACCTGCTCTCTCTCGTCCAAGCGGCGGCATTGTCGTCGGCTCTGATCGCTGCGGTCTGGGCATTCATGAGCACGGGCACGTTTCCGCGCTCCGTGCTCGTGCTGGACTGCGCGTTCAGCGTCCTGATCGTCGGTGGCTTGCGATTCGGCATTCGTACCGTGCGGGAGATCGCGCTGCATACGTCGCGCTCGGATCGTGACCCGAAGAGCGGCGAGCGGCGCAGGCGCGTCCTCGTGCTCGGCGCCGGGGATGCGGGTGAGATGCTCATGCGCGAGATCACGCGCACGTACGCGCATCGCTACGAGCCGGTGGGGTTCCTCGATGATTCACGGTCGAAGCAGAACGAGCGGATCCACGGCGTTCCGGTGATCGGCGTGATCGACGATGTCGTGCTCCTCGCCAAGCGCGAGCAGATCGACGAGATCATCCTGGCCATCCCGACGATGACAGGGCCCGACATTCGACGCATCGTCGAGCTGTGCCGTCCGACGGAGGCGAGCCTTCGCACGCTGCCCGGGGTCGACAGCTTGATCGACGGACGCGTGACGGTGAGCCAGCTCGCGGACGTCGCCATCGAGGACCTCCTCGGCCGCGCGCCCGTGACGCTCGACGCAGAGGCGGTCCAGGTGTTCCTTCGCGACCGCATCGTGCTCGTGACGGGCGCGGGCGGCAGCATCGGCTCCGAGCTCTGCAAGCAGATCTGTCGCTTCTCGCCGAAGCGCCTCATTCTCGTCGAGCAAGCCGAGAACAGTCTCTTCGAGGTGCACCGCGCGCTGCTGGCGGAGTTCCCGAATGTCGCGGTGACGCCGTTCATCGCGGACATCTGCGACTCGCGCCGCCTGGAGTCGATCTTCGAGCGAGAGCGACCCGCCGTCGTGTTCCATGCCGCCGCGCACAAGCACGTGCCGATGATGGAGTCGAACGCGGGCGAGGCGATCAAGAACAACGTCTTCGGAACCAAGAAGCTCGCCGACGCTGCGGATCGTTTCGGGGTCGAGCTCTTCGTCATGGTGTCCACCGACAAGGCCGTGAACCCGACGTCGGTGATGGGCGTTTCGAAGCGAACCGCCGAGATCTACGTCCAGGCCCTGTCGCAACGCAGCCGGACGCAGTTCGTCACCGTGCGCTTCGGCAACGTCCTCGGCAGCGCCGGCAGCGTCATCCCGATCTTCAAGCAGCAGATCGCCGCGGGCGGCCCCGTCATGGTCACGCACCCGGAGATGCAGCGTTACTTCATGACGATCCCCGAGGCCTGCCAGCTGATCCTGCAGGCAGGCACGATGGGGCGCGGCGGCGAGATCTTCGTGCTCGACATGGGCAAGCCCGTGAAGATCGTCGACCTTGCCCGTGACCTCATTCGTCTCTCCGGCTACACGCCCGACGAGGACATCGCGATCGAGTTTTCCGGCATCCGGCCGGGCGAGAAGCTGTTCGAGGAGCTCTCGTTCGACTCCGAGAACGCGACGAAGACCAGGCACCCGAAGATCTTCGTCGGTACCTTCCGGCCGTACGCCTGGCAGGCCGTCGAGCGCGGTCTCGAGCGGCTCCACTCGCTGAGCGAGGGCTCGGCGCCCGACCTGATCCGCGCTGCCTTCCAGGAGCTCGTCCCCGAGTACACTCCGCCGAATGCGGAAGTCGTTTCCGAGCCGCCCGTCGCGCACGAGAGCTCGCGCGTCGGACATCCCTCGGAGCGTCCGCCGGTCGCGAGCGGGGATCGGATCAGCTCGAGTGACCGAATCAGCGCGTCTGCGGAATAGCGCGGTAGACGTTCCATGTGCGGCATAGTCGGCCTCATCGCGTTCGACGCTCCTGTCGAGCGTGCACGCGCCATCGTTGCGGCGATGAACGAGCACATCCAGCATCGCGGCCCGGACGGCGAAGGCCTTACCGCGCATCCTGATGCGACGCTCGCGATGAAGCGCCTGGCGATCGTCGACGTGGTCCACGGGCACCAGCCGATGGCGAACGAGGACGAGTCGGTCGTCATCGTCTACAACGGCGAGATCTACAACGCGCCGGAGCTAAGGCGCGGTCTCGAGCGACGGGGCGTCAGGTTCCGGACGAGGAGCGACACCGAGGTCATCCTGCGGCTCTACGAGCAAGATCCCGACGACGTCGAGCGCCATCTCGTCGGCATGTGGGCGTTCGCGATCCATGATCGAAAGCGCCGGCGCGTGGTCTTGAGCCGCGACCGCTTCGGCATCAAGCCGCTCTTCATCGCCGACGCCGGAGGTCCGCTCGCCTTCGCCTCGGAGCTGCGCTGCTTCGATCGCTCGCTCGAGCCGTTCTCGCGCCTCTTCACCATCGATCACGACGCGGCGCACGCGATGGTGTCGTGGAGCTACGTCCCCGAGGCTGCGAGCAT
>JAYTZB010000361.1:0-5431 GCA_043742085.1 Polyangiaceae bacterium | reverse complement strand
TCTCCGCCGAGACACTCCTCCGGTCCGCGAGCAGTCACAGGCCGACATGCTCCGCGCGCGGGCGGCTTCTCCAGCGGATACTCGCCTCGATGGACGGCGACGCGACCGTCGGCGAGATCGTGGATACCCTTGCCAAGACAGCGTCGGAGGTAGCCGTAGTGAGCGACGACCCGCGTGCGCTCGTCGTCCGAGAGGTTCGCGCCGCCGTTCAACGCTACGGGCAATAAGGGTCGGCGCCTGCGAGCGCCTGCTCGATCAGCGTACGCTCGCTGGCGGTCGGCGCCCTTCCGCGACGACGAACGAGCTTGGGACCGAGCCCGGCGCGCACGGCAGCGCGCATGACCAGCGTCTTGGCGTGGGAGACGAGCCAGCTCCGCGTCGCCTCGACCGCACCGAGCGTGGTCGGGCCGTACCGAACCATCAACGCGCGATTCTGACGCTGTGCTTCGACGTAGTCCACGAGGAACCGGTCATCGTTCGCCGAGATCCGGACGACGTAGAGCGGCTGCTCGACGACGGCGAAGCGAGAAGTGCCTGCCGTTCGGCACCAGAGGTCGCGATCTTCAGCGCGAGTCAGCGCTTCGTCGTAAGGGTTGGCGACGAGCCAGCCCCGGCGGGCGAGCAGCGTCGCATGGGGGATGAAGCCTCCGGTGAGCGCCACCTCGCGAGACGCCGGCTGCGCTGCCGCTTCGACGACAGCGAACACGGCGTCGTCGTCGTCGACGAGGCCGGCCCACGTCCCGACGGCATCGCAGCGCTGGTCCTCGTCGATGAGGCCGAGCTCACGCTCGAGGCGCTCCGGATGCGATACGTCGTCGGCATCCATCCGCGCGACCAACTGGCTCCTCGCGCGGCGCACAATCTCGTTCAGCCGTGCAGGAAGGTGACGTCGCGCTCCGTCGGATAGCACCGTGACACGAGGATCACGAAAGCTTCGCGCGATTTCGAGGGAACCGTCCGTCGACCCATCGTCGATCAGCAGCACTTCGATGTCGGTCTCGGTTTGCGCGAGGACGGATCGGACCGCCGACGCGAGGCGACGCTCCTCGTTGAAGAACGGTACGCCGACCGTAACGCGCGGTACGGCGCTCTTCATTCGGCGTCGAACGCTCGCCGGACGCGGCTCATCGAGGCAGAACTCGCATAGCGTACCGCTGCAGGAAACGTGTCGCAGAGCGCGATTGTGTAAACGAAGCGCGTGGCCGATCGGAGCAGCGGCGCGGTTGGCTCGAGCGCGACGAAACGGACGATGGGCCGCCGGACTGAGTCGAGCCGCCGCTGGAGCGGATCGACAAGTGACGCCTTCACGCCGAGCAGGTCGACCAGAAGATGCGCGGCGAACGCCAAGCTGCGGCCATAACCCCAGCTGCGAGCGCGCAACGCAGCCATCTCCACTTGCGGTCGGGTCATCGTCTCGAGCAGAAGCCGCATGTCGTAGAGCCAGCCGAGGCGAATGAAGCGGTGTGATGCGGCGTGCACGGCGAGGTAGACGAGCTCGTCTGCCGGAGCGAGCACCCCGATGGCGGAGAAGCCGAACGAGCTCGATGTTCCCCGACGCTGCAGGAGTGGCGCGCTCGGGAGAACGCCGCCGAAGCCCCGATAAGCGTGAAAATGCACCTCCAGTGGCAGGGCGTTGGGGTGCGAACAATGAAGATGGTGATGCTCTCGCCGAAAGCGATCCTCCGCGGCCCCGCCAGCCGCGACGTAGCCGAGCTCGGCCACTGCAGTCAGCACGGCACCGACCGTTGCTTCGTCGACGAGAAGATCGATGTCGCTCGTGGAGCGCGACGAAGGGCGTGGGTAGAAGCGCTCGGCGAAGAGAGCGCCCTTCAGCGCGACAGCGGGTAAGCCCGCGCGCGTGAGTACGTCGTCCAGGCGCCCGAGCAAGGCAAGGTGAGCGGCGTGGTCGGCCTCCCGAGCGGCTTCTCGCCACGCCAGCGTTCGCTCAAGCTCTGGCTCGAGCGACACTCCGCAGCGACGAAGCGCGTCCTGTACGACGCCCGCTAGCCCGTGGGCCTCAGCGCGCGCGAGGACCGTCGCCGCGTGCGGCCGCGCGCGCTCGGGCACGTAGGGAAGCGCGCGAAGCACTTCTACGAGCCGTGCGTCGCGCGCGGCCGGAAACGACATGGATCAGCGACGAGCTAGGGCTTCACGAACGTCGAGCAGAACGACATCGGGAAGTAGCCGTTCGGCGACGCGCAGATGTTGGTGTTCGGGTCGCAGATGCCGGCGTTGCACCACAGGCTGTTGGCGCAGTTCGATCCGTTCGGCAGCGCGGCGGCACACTTCCAATCAGCCTTCGGCTTCACGCCCGACGCAAAATCAATCGTGTTGCAGAACAGCTTCGGCGTCCCACCGGCGCGGTACGAGCAGATCTCGTCAGCGAGCGTGAGGTCCACGTTCTGGTCGCCGGTGTTGAACGACGAGCAGGCGCCGTCCGCTGCGTGGAGCGGGGCGCAGGTGCCTGCTGCACCGGTCGGGGCGTCGCAGAAGTTCCCGGGCGCGCAGTCGATGGCGCGGCTGCACGGCTGCGCGGCGGCCTGGGTGCCATGGAGCGCTGCGAAGCACACGGTGCGCGCGGCATCGAAGTCGGTCCCCGACAGGTTGCACGTGAGCGCTTGGAGCTTCTGCAAGCAGTCGGCTCCGCTGGCCTGATCGAGGACAGCCTTGCCGGTGAGGCCCTGGAAGCCGTTGAGCGAACCCTCGAACCCTGAAGACCTGAAGACATTGACGCAGTGCGCTCGGTCGTAGGTACCGCCGCCGTCGACCGCCGCTCCGCCGTCGAGTTTCGCGTCCCCATAGCAGCAACGCGAGAGGGTGCTGCACATCGTGTCGGCGACCTTGTCGGCAAAGTTCACGAGTGACAGCCCCGCATCGACCTCAGAGCCATCAGGCGCTGCGTCGGTCGTGGAGTCGAGCCCGGCATCGTTACCGCCGCTATCGGTTCCAGCCTCGAACGTCGATCCCTCCGGCTGGCCTCCTCCGTCGCCCGAGGCCGAGACCGTGGTGTCGCTCGAGCAAGCGGCGAGGACGGCGGCGGACGCCACGATGAACGCTGCGGTCGTGAATCCGATAAGGCGAAGGTTTTTCATGAGGACCCCTGAAGGTGAGAGCGGTAGCCGTAGTAACGGCGAGCATGCGTGGACGTTAAGTCGGCTTACGTCGACGGAGCTCGCGACTCTATCTCAGCACGTTCTCACCCTTCCGTCACGGCCGGCGCAAGCGATCACCGCTCGCGCTTCGTGACCATCAAGAGGTGAGGAGAAGCCCCTGTACCAGCATGTGGGCGGCGAGCTGCTCGATGTCGTCGAGCGCCCTCGAGCGCGTCACCTCGTAGCGGTCCGCGAGTCGATCCGCGATCGCACCGAGCGTCTCGCCTGCTGCAATCGCGCGCCAAATCTCGGCACCGACTTCGTCGAGCCCGAAATATTCACCGCGGCCGAAATCGAGCAGCACGAGCTCGTTGCCGAACGCCCGCGCGTAGACGCTAGGGGAAACACGCAGACGGCGCTCGGCGCCAAGGGGATCGTTCGTCACGGCAGGCGCTCCTTCGAATGGCCGAGGAGGAGATTGTCCACGAGCGCGCCGGTGGCGTCGAGCTGCGCGAGATCGCGCGAGCGCTCGAGCCGGTAGACCGGCACGGTCTCCACGAGCATGGCCAAGCGGTCGAGCTCTCTGCGTTGAGCTGCGGGATCGTCGAGCACGAAGCGCACGGCCTGAGGGACGAGCATCGCGATGGCATCGACGTCACGTAGACGCGTCCACCGCGGAGCCGGCACGTCGCTGAAGACGAGAGCCACGAAGCCGTGAAGCGCGGTGGCCCCGCTGCCCGAGCGCGCAGCTGCGACCGGCGCCTTTCCGGGCACGGTGACCGCGTGGCCTGGCGCGTCGAGCCCCACTGCAGCGCGCGCGGCCTCATCGAGCCAGTGGTCGCGCTCGGCGGGGAGCACCGCCCATCGGGGCACGAACTGGCCCCCCAGTGCGGGCTCCCGATTGTCGCCGATCTCTTCTATGGCGATCGCGTCGTCGGCGAGAAGTTCCGCGCCGCGCCGCATACAGAGCCACGCCGCCAGCGTCGACTTGCCGTCGCCGCTACGGCCAAGGAGAACGACCGCGCGCGATCCGAGAGCAACGGCGGCGCCATGAAGCGCGAGCTCACCATTCAGATGCCGGAGCAGAAGGCGCACGCTGCCGCGTTCGATCTTCGCGACCGCGCGAGGGTCGGCGCCCGCTTCGATCTCGAGCCGCGACGCACTCCCGTCGCGCCGAGCAACGAGGCGAGCGAGACCGAGCCACTCGGCGATGACGTCGTCGCCATCGCAACCGACGCGAAACGACACGTCGCCGTTATCGGCGTGCTCGGCAAGCCACCGCACGCTCACGACTGCGCGTGACCCCGAAGAAATGCTTCGACAGAGAGGGCTGGCCAGAGTGCGGCCCACGCCTCACGTTGCTCGGGCGCAGCGACGAAGCCGTCGAAGGTGGCGGTGAATGCGCGGCGATCGACGAGCCCGTGAGCGTGGAGTTCGGTCGCCGACGCGAGCTCCCTGAGTGCCGAGAGCCCGCCGGCCGACGACACGAACCGAGTCATGGCGGGCTCGAAGCTGGCCTTGTCCTCGCGGAGCCTCACGGAGCTTGGTAGGAGACCGCGCATCGCCTCGCGGAAGAGGCCCCGCCGCATGCCACCGTGCAGCAACCACGCGGCTGGGAAGCGCTCGACACGCGCGGTCAGCGTCGGGTCGAGGAACGGATCGACGCGCTCGACGCCGGAGGCGACTTCCTGCGCATGACGACACCACGCGAGGTATTCCCGATACCGTTTCTCCGCCGCCGTCGACGACGCGAGCGAGTCCTCTTCACGCCTCAGGCTCTCAGCGGCATCCGCGACGCGGCTGTCGTGAGCGCGATTCAGGTACGCGATGAGCTCCGGGCCCGCCCAGGTGGGAATCCGGACGGGATTGCGCCGCGCCCGACGGAGACGCAGCGCACGAGGCATGAAGCGCGCGAGCGCGGGCCGGACTACCCAGGACGCAAACGGGAAGCGAGGGCGGTCGAAACCGCGGAGTGCTCGTGCAGAACGGAATGCGCTGCCAACGCTTCCTCGGCTGAGGAACCCGGAGAGCGAGCGAGGATCGCCATCGAGGAGCTCGTCTCCGCCGACCCCCATCAGCACCCGCTCCGCGCCGAGCGCACGCGCGCGCGCCATGAGCTCGACCTCCATTGGCGCGACGGGCCACGGGAACGGCGCGGCATCGACCCCGTGCATCAGCGAGATGCGCGGTGAGGCCTCCTCGGGCGAGACGCGGACGACCTCGCATCCAAGCGCCGTTTCGAGCGCGTCGAGGTGCGGGCGGTCGTCACCCGGCGATGCGAAGTCGAGCGCGACGGCGAAGGCGGAACCTCCTGTCCGCCGCGCCCATTCGACCGCCAG
>JAYTZB010000360.1:0-4406 GCA_043742085.1 Polyangiaceae bacterium | reverse complement strand
ACGGCGTCGGCCCGAAGCGCGTCGTCGACCGCGGGCTGCTCGTCGGCGGGCGGTGGCGCGGACACCGATCCCACGGGACGGTCCGGTCGCGTCACGCTGAGCGGATCGATGGCGATGCTCATCGACAGCGCCATCGCGGCCGTCAGGTCGCGACAGTCGTCGGCGCGGCTCTCCAGATCGCGGGCGCCGCGCTCGACTCCGGCCTCGTCGACGAGCCGCACCCGACCACGAAAGATCCCTTTTTCGCGGCGAATTTCCGCGGTCAGCGTCGTCGACGCGATCGGGCGGAACGGGTCGTAGCCGAGGCGCGTCGCCACCGCGTCGCGCATCGCAGCTTCGTCCGGGCACGACTCGGCGCCGGGCGCGCGCACGTACACGAGGCGTGAGGTCGGGTTCGCGGACGCACCGCGAGCGAATGCGCTGGCCGCGAGCGCCAGCGCGAGGCATGCGGCTGCACGAGCACGTCGGCGCGGCGACGAGCGCACCGCCCGCGACCTCACGGAAGCGTCTGTCCGGCGCCCGCGCGGGAGCCGCCCGGCCGGCAGAGCCGACCGATGATGTCGTCGTCGGCGACCTCGACCTCCTTCTGCGCGGTGAGGAAACGCACGGTGTGTCGGCCGTTGCCGAGCTCGGCGGTGATCAGGCCGACGCGCGCGTCCTTGCCCCCGAGGATCATCTCGCCAGCGCGATACGCCGACGACGACGGCAGCTTCTTCGTGCACGTCGCGTACGTGAGCCCGTGCTCCTCGGTCGACACGTTGCACTGCTCGAGCGACGGGCACGGCGGCTTTGGTTGCTTCAACACCTCGCGCTCGACGTTGGTGGCGATGGTGTCCGGGTTGGTCGCATTGCGGAACGCGAGGAACGAGAGCGCATACGGCGCGAGGACCGCCAGCGCGGCCACCGCCACCACGATGATCCACCACGGCGGCCCTGATTTTCGCGGCCCCGCCATCGATCCATGCGGGTACATGGACCCCGGATGGTGTGGTGCGTGGGGCGCGCCGTAGCCATACGGAGGCATCGCGATCGGCACCGCTCCGGGCGGCGCTGCCGAGCTCACCCCGGGAAGCGGTCCATACGACGACGCCGAAACGAACGGCGGCGGTGCCGGGTTCACGGGCGGAGGCGCGACGTGCGGAGCGGGCGCGCGCGCTCCGTGCTCCATCAACGTCGCGTCGCGCGGCGGACCGCTCGGCGTGAAGCCGGTCGGGCCGAAGCCGGTCGGCGCGTAGCCGCCCGTCGGCGCCTGGAGCCGACCGATCGCCTCGGGGTCCCACCCCGATCGACGATGGCCCGCGTCGCTCCCGGGCGCCGACGGCGACGGTGGAGCGGTCCCGGCCCCCGAGGCGAACGGCTGTAGCGCCGCAACCATGTCGTCGGCGGTCGACCAGCGGGCATCGGGCGAGCGCTGGAGCGCGCGCTCGATCACCGCAGCGAGATCACGATGAACCCACGGCGCGATCCGATCGAGCGGCGTGCGACCACCGCCAGGCTCGGTGGCATCGAACGGACGGACGCCGGAGAGCGCGTGGAAGAGCGTCGCGCCGACGCCGAAGATGTCGGTGCGTGCATCGATGGCCCCGCCGGTCGCCGCTTGCTCGGGCGCCATGTACGAGAGCGTGCCGAGCACCTCGCCGGCGCGCGTCATCGCGGGGCCGCCGGACGTGGCATCGAGCGCGAGCTTCGCGACGCCGAAGTCGAGCACCTTCACGAGGTCGCGCATGACGCTGGTCGACTGGAGGAAGATGTTCGCGGGCTTCACGTCGCGATGGACGATGCCTGCGCGATGCGCCGCCGCGAGGCCCGAGAGGAGCTGCACGGCGATGAACGCGGCTCGCGCCGGATCGAGACGCCCCTCCTGCTCGAGCACCTGCGCGAGCGTCGCGCCGTCGAGCATCTCCATGACGAGGAACGCGGCCTCGCCCTGGTTCGCCTGGAAATCGGTGACCTGCACGAGGTTGGGATGACCCAGCGCCGCTGCCGACTCGGCCTCGCGCTTGAATCGCGCGAGCAGCTCCGGCTTGCTCGCGAGGTCGGCGCGAATGGTCTTCAACGCGACGCGACGCCCGAGCTGCACCTGCACCGCCTCGTAGATCTCGCCCATGCCTCCGCGGCCGACGGCGCGCACGATGCGATAGCAGCGCGACGGCTGCGAGACGTCGCCGATGGTGGACCCCGGGATCAGCACGCCGCGCGATGGTAGCGCGAAAGGCTCAGAACGCGCGTACGAGCGAGGGGCCAATCATGGTCGACACCACGGAGGACTTGAAGATGCGGTGGCCGCCGGCCGAGAGCTCGTAAGGAATGGGGTGGCCGAGGATTTCCCCGCCGATGCGCAGCGCGAAGTTCGCGGGCAGCGACAGGTGCATCTCGAAGCGAGCGCCGATGCCGAGGAACAACCACGCGTTGCTGGCGGTCACGCCGTTGGCGTCGCTGCCGTCGACGGCCACGCGCGAGGCCATCACCACTCCGCACGCCCAGGTTCCCTTGGCGCGGATGCACGGCACGAACGAGCCACCGGCGAGCGAGGTACGCGCAGAGCCGCCCTGCGTGGTGTGAGCGCCTGCGGGGAGGTCGTAGCGACCTTCGATGCCGAGCGACCAGCGCCCGGTCGCGACCTCGGCGGACACGCGCACGCCTACGGCCACCGCCGGCGCCGTGCCGAACGCGACGTGCCCACCTGCGCCGAGCGCGAGATGCGGGTCGTCGGCGATCGCCTCGACGGCGGGATCGAGCACGGGCTCGTCGGGAACGACCGGCGCCTTCGTGCTGCCCGTCTTCGCGGGCGGAAGCGCACCGGCGACGGGCGGAGACGCGCTGCTGTTCGCGTCGACGGGCCCGCCGGGCCAAGCAGGAGGCGGTGCAGCCTTGTCGGGAACCGCCTGCGCCGGAGGCGGCGGCGGCGCGGGTGAAGCCGGCGCTGGGTTCGGCGAGTGCGAGAACTCCGCAGGCTGGGCGAGCGCGTGCGACGGAACGACCCAGATCAGGTTCCCGACGAAAACGGCACGCACGCGCACGACCCTCACATTGCCGCGATCGCGTCGCGGCGTCACGTGCGGAATGCGTGGCGTTCGAGGCTTGACGGACCGCCGCGCATTGGTGTTCCTACGACCTCGGATGAGAACGGACCTCGTGTGGGCGCTGGGGCTCTTCGTTGCAGTCGTCGTGACTGCGGCGATCGTCAACGCGCTCGCGCCCGGCCAGCGCGTCCGCGTGCGGCGTATCGTCATCCTCTTCGCCGTCTACGCCATCTGCTTCGCCGCGCATCACGCGCTCGATGCCGCAGGCAGCGCGAAGTGGGCGGGCCGGATGCAGTTCGGAGCCGAGCTGCTCCAGGTGTTCACCATCGTCAACATCGTGAGCACGCTCGCGTTCCTGGTGGCCCTGCCGAAGCTCGGCGTGGGCGTCCCGATGATCGCGAGCGACCTCGCGGTGGGCGTCGGCTACATCCTCGCCACGCTGGGCGTGCTTTCCGGCCACGGCCTCGATCCGAGCAGCGTCCTCGCGACGAGCGCGGTGGTCAGCGCCGTGCTTGCCATCTCGCTGCAGAGCACGCTCGGCAACATCCTCGGCGGCGTGGCGCTACAGCTCGACGGATCGATCCACGAGGGCGACTGGATCCAGCTGGAGAACGGCAAGCAGGGCCGCGTGAAGCAGGTCCGGTGGCGACACACCGTCGTCGAGACGCGTGACTGGTCGACGATCATCGTTCCGAACGTGAGCTTGCTCGCGAACAACATCATGATCCTCGGCAAGCGCGAGGGCCGTGCCGTCCCGCAGCGCATGTGGGTCTGGTTCAACGTGGACTTCCGCTTTCCGCCCACGCGCGTGATCCAGGTGGTGACGGACGCCATCAACGGCTCGGCGATCGACGGCGTCGCGGCCGACCCGCGACCGAATGTAGTTTGCATGGATTTCACGAAGGAGATGCGGGAGAGCTTCGCCACCTATGCGGTGCGCTACTGGCTCACCGATCTCGCGGCCGACGACCCGACGAACTCGAGGGTCCGTTCGCGCATCTACACCGCGCTGCGTCGCGCCGGCATCCCGCTGGCCGTGCCCGCGCAGACGATGTTCCTCGAAGTGCAGGACGAGACCCGTCTCGAGCGCCATACCAAGCGCAAGGTCGACGAGCGTCTGGCGGCGCTGAAGACGATGTCGCTGTTCCGCCATCTCACCGAGAACGAGCTGCAGACGCTCGCCGGCGGCATGAGCCACGTGATCTACACGGCCGGCGAGGTCATCACGCGGCAGGGCGCCGTGGCGCACTGGCTCTACGTGCTGACGTCGGGCAAGGCGCAGGTCCGCGCCAACGTCGATCCCGACGGCGACGGTCCCGCACCGATGCAGCAGAAGGCCATCGCCACCCTCGAGGCGCCGGATTTCTTCGGTGAGATGGGGCT
>JAYTZB010000359.1:0-4948 GCA_043742085.1 Polyangiaceae bacterium | reverse complement strand
CCTGCCGTCCTCGATCCGATCGCTGCCAACGCGCAGAAGATGATCGACGAGGGTCGCCACACGTTTCGCTACGACACGTTCGGCGACGAGGCGTTCTGGGGCGACACGCTGAAGCTCCACACGGCCATCGCCGGGTCTGCGCACGGCGGCGTAGGCGCGGGCGTCACGCCGAAGACCGCGCTCGCGGTCGGCCTCAAGGTCGATCTCGACGCGCTGCCTCAAGCCGTGGTCGACGCCGCCAAGCAGGGCAAGGTGGATCTCGACAGCGTCGACACGACGCTCACGCTCTTGCAGCTCGACGCCGTGGTCGGCGTGAAGGGAATCTTCGATGCGAGCAAGAAGCTCACGTCGTTCGGCATCCAGTGCGCGCTCTGCCACTCCACCGTCGACGATGCGTTCGCGCCCGGCATCGGTCATCGCCGCGACGGCTGGGCGAATCGCGACCTGAACGTCGGCGCGATCGTGAACCTCGCGCCGGACCTCTCGGCGGTGACCGCGCTGCTCGGCGTCGACGACGCGACGGTCCGCACGGTGCTGAGCGGCTGGGGGCCCGGCAAGTTCAACGCGCAGCTCTTCCTCGATCGCAAGGCGGTCGGTCCCGGCGCCACCGGACCGGGGGGCGCCGCCGCGGTCATCCCGCCGGCCTTCGGCCTCGCAGGCGTGAACCTCGCGACGTACACGGGCTTCGGCTCGGCGACGTACTGGAACGCGTTCGTCGCCAACCTCGAGATGCACGGCAAGGGTACGTTCATCGACGCACGGCTCGCCGACGCGACGCAGTTCCCGGTCTCCGCTGCGGCGGGCTTCTCGAGCGTGCGCAGCACGCCCGACCTCATCACGTCGAAGCTCCCCGCGCTCGAGGTCTACCAGCTCGCCATCCCCGCACCGACGCCGCCCGCGGGCAGCTTCGACGCGGTCGCGGCCGCGCGCGGCAAGACGGCCTTCGAGGGGCAAGGCAAGTGCGCGTCGTGTCACGTCGCGCCGCTCTTCACCGAGCCCGGCTGGAACATGCACACCGGCGCCGAGATCGGCATCGACACGTTCCAGTCCGATCGCTCGCCCGACAAGCGGTACCGCACGACGCCGCTGAAAGGCCTATTTTCCCATACGAAAGGCGGCTTCTACCACGACGGACGATTCCCGACGCTCGACGCGGTGGTCGACCACTACGACGTCGCGCAGACCCTCGCGCTCACCGCCGGTCAGAAGACCGACATCGTCGAGTACCTGAAGTCGCTCTGAGCGAACGCGAAGCGGCCGCTACTTCGCCGAGGGATCGGCGACGCGGCCCATGAACAGGACGAGGCCGCTCGACTTGTCGACGATGAAGAAGAGGAACGGATGATCCGCTCTGAACTCGATCGCCTTCGGAGGCATGCCGGCGCCGGCCGCCATCACGATCGCGGTGGCGGCGGCGGCCTCGGTGCCCTTCTCGTTCACCTTCACGAAGGCCTTGTGAAAGACCTTGCTGATCGAGAGCCGCTCGTCCTCGTCGGCGGGGTTGGCGATGCCGGTGAAGTCGGCTCTGCGCTTCACGAAAGCGAGGGGCAAACCCAGGGCGGCGAGGTCGTCGCCGAGTGACAGCGCGGGCGGGCTCAGCTCGAAGCGCGGGAACGTCACCTCCACGAGCGAGCTCGGCCGCGACTTCGTCCACTCCGCGATCTTCGCGGCGTTGAGCGAGCTCTCCACTGCCGCGAGGCCGTCTTGCTTGTCGGGAAGGACGGCGAACATCGCGACGTCGTTGCCGAGATACGGCAGCGCCAGGACCTTCACGCCGTCGACCTGACCGTAGGAGTAGCTGGCCGTTCGGTGCATCATCGACACGCTCGGCTTCGACGCGGCATTGACGATGAACGGCTCGTCGCTGGTCGAGCGGCCCTCGAAGGGATCCAGCCACTCGGCGAGGAAGTAGATGGCGTTCACGAGGACGAGGCGGGTGAGCGTGTCGAGCGCGCCCGGCGGCAGGAGCCCCGTGATGCGGTTCTTGGTCTGCTCCTCGACCCACGCGTTGATGTGGACCCTCGATGGCTCGAACCCCTTCTTGAAGTCGAGCGGCTCGAGCGGCGCGCCGAAGGCGCTCGCAGTCTTGTCGAGGTAGGGTTGCTCGAATCTGTACGAGCTCTCGCCGAACAGGCGGTTCGCGATGCGCAGCTCACGCGGACGGCCCGGAGACGACAGCGCGCGCGAGAGCTTGCCCCACGCGGCGGCGTTCGCGTCCGGCTCGCCGGCGAAGTGCATCGTCCTCTTCATCTGCGCGGCGGTCTCGCCCTTGGCGCCGCCCCAGGGCATCGCGACGGCGAGGGAGATGCTCGCGGGCGAGAAGGCGAGGTTGCCGGGGTTCTTTCCGACGCGCGTCCAGAGATCGACCGCGAACGCGTTGCTGCCCGCGGCGAGCGCCTTCG
This sequence comes from Polyangiaceae bacterium, assembly GCA_043742085.1. GTDB lineage: Bacteria > Myxococcota_A > Polyangia > Polyangiales > Polyangiaceae > Labilithrix. The sequence goes on along the minus strand of JAYTZB010000359.1, from coordinate 2,546 downwards.
TCTCCGCGGCGGGCGGCATGGGGACCGGCGGCCCTTGATTCGCGTTCGCGAGCCCTGGATCGCTGGGCGCGGGACCCTCTTTGGAGCCCGCCTCCGGCGCCGGCATGGACGGCCCGACCGACGCTTGCGGATCGGGAACGGGCACGGTCGATCGGTTGCATGCTGCAACGATCGCGAGGACCGCTGCTCCGAAGGCGAGGGCGCGCATCAGAACTTCAGACGGAAGTGGATGGCCTTGGGCCGCGTGAGCTCGGCGAAGCCGAGCGCGCTCAGCGTGACGCCGCGGCCCGAGTCCTTCACGCCCGTCCACGGCAGCGCGGGATCGAGCGCGTCGCAGCGGTTCATGTAGACGGTGCCGAATTCGAGCTCGCGCGCGAGCCGTTCGGCGCGGTCGCGATCGCTGGTCCACACGCTGGCGGTGAGGCCGAGCTGCGAGTCGTTCATGCGCGCGAGCGCCTCCTCGTCGGAGTCGACGGCGGAGACGGCGAGGATCGGTCCGAACGACTCCTTCTGCATGACGGCTGCCCCCTGCGGCACGTCGCGGAGGAGCGTGGCCTGGAAGAAGCGGCCCTTGCCGGAGACCGCGCATGCCTCTCCGCCGACCACCACCTTGGCGCCCTTCGCCTTGGCGTCGTCGATGATCCCGGTGAGCTCCTTGATGTGCCACGGCTGCGCGATGGGACCGAGCGAGGTCTTCTCGTCGTTGGGATCGCCCAGCACGTAGCCCAACACCCGCGGCTCGGCGGCGGCGATGAACTTCTCGTACATGCTGCGATGAACGTAGACGCGCTCCACCGCGCAGCAGCTCTGACCGGCGTTGTAGATCGCGCCGTCGACCACGTTCTCGACGGTGTTGGCGAGATCGGCATCCGCCGCGACATAGGCGGGATCGTTGCCGCCCAGCTCGAGGCCGACGTGGACGAAGCGGTCCTTCGCCGCCGCCTGGATGCGATGCCCGCCCAGCACCGAGCCCGTGAAGAGCACGCTGTCGATGCGCTTGTCGGCGACCATCTTCTCGGTGGTCTCGTAGTCGACGAAGAGCGACTGCACGACGTTCGCCGGCCCCTTCGCCTCCGCAAAGGCGCGCGCGAAGTGCTCGCCGCAGAGCGGCGTGCGCGGCGAGTGCTTCACGACGACGGCGTTGCCGGCGAGCACCGCGGGCACCACCGCGTTGACCGCGGTGAGGAGCGGATAGTTCCACGCGGGGAGATCGAGCACGACGCCGAGCGGATCCTTGGCGATGCGCCGCTCGAACCCCTCCTTCGGCGGAAGGACGATGTCGGCCAGCGACTCCTTGGCGATCTCCATCATGTGCCGCCAGCGGCCGGCCATGCCCTTGACCTCGCCGCGCGCCTGCGAGAGCGGCTTGCCCATCTGCTTCGTGATGTCCTTCGCGATTTCCTCGGCGCGCGCCTCGAACGCGGTCAGCGCGCGATCACAGAGCGCGATGCGCTCGTCGATCGGGAGCTTGCGAATGGCGCGCGCCGCCTCGCGGGCGCGATCGAGGGTCTGGCCGATGGTGGCGTCGTCGGCCATCGGGACGGACGTGGCGTTTTCGCCGGTGAACGGATCATCGACGGTGTGAGTCGCGCGGGACGTGCTCATGACGCGCGAGCATAGCGCCGTCAGTAGACGCCGGGGAGTATCACCCACGGCACCTTCTTCTTGTAGGCGCGGTAGTCGGGATCACGGCTGAGGTGGCGCTCCTCGGTCCACGCGCGGAGCGCATAGACGCCGCAGAGCAACGTGAGGAAGAAGGCCTTCGCGAGGGTGATGGTCGGCAGGTGCTCGAGCCACCACGCGGTGCACTTGCAGACGTACGCCGGGTGACGGATGAAGCGGTACGGACCGCGCGAGATGGTGCCGCGGTTGGTGAGGTTCGAGAACTTGAACCCGAACGCGACGGTCGCCGTCGCGTAGACGAAGAACAGGACGACGATCACGCCGCGCAGGATGAGGTGCATGTCCTCGCCGGTCAGCAGCTGACCGATGTGGGCGCGCAGGAACTCCTTGAGGCCTGCGAGCACGGAGTCGTCGCCGATCCAGTCCTTGCCGTTGTCGAGCGGCAGGTACGTGCCGAGCACGTTGTTGTACGGCGGGTAACAGGAGAGCGCCGCTGCCCAGCCGAGCGCGGTGGGCTCGACGCTGCGCGTCTTGTTGCCGAGCCAGCGGCTCTCGAGGCCATAGCCCATGAGCGCCCAGCCGCAGTCGATGAAGAACGTGATGTCGTACGCGACGCCGAGGCCCCAGCTGATGTCGCCGCGCGTCCACGAGCTCATCGCGAAGAGGCCGCTGAAGTCGCTCCCTGACGGGAGTAAATCGGGAAGGCGGAGGTGCATCTGCGCGAACCACGACGCGGCCATCTGCCAGGGGTAGCCGTTGCTGACCACGAACTTCAGCCCGGGGAGGTGTTTGTGGCGCAGCCACGCCTCCGCGATGCTGTTCGCGTGACCGGAGAAGAATCCGATCATGAGCGGCATGTAGAACGCCTTCACGACGATCGACAGCAGCGTGGTGCGGATGCGCGGGCTCGACACGAGCGCCCA
>JAYTZB010000358.1:0-5383 GCA_043742085.1 Polyangiaceae bacterium | reverse complement strand
CGTGACGTGCGGAAGTACGCGTAGATATCGCAGCGATCTCCCTCGGTGATGATGAAGTCGTAGCGATACAGGGCCGAGGCCTGCATCGTGAACGTCATCTTCTTCGAGAGGTTGGTGTACGCGTAGCCGTAGCCGGCCATGTTCACGTAGAGGTCGTCGCCCTCCGGCGCGTTGCACTGCACCGGGTAGAAGCGGCCGATGACCGGTGAGTCGGGCGCGAGGCGCAGCGGCGCATTGCGCTCGAGCAGCTGCTGGCAGAAGTCGCCCATGCCCTTCTTGAGGAGCGTGCGCCGCATCGTCCGGTTCGCCGGATCGTTGATGGTGCCGCGGAAGGTGCAGTACGCCGGCCCGCAGGCGCTCACGCTCGTTCCGAGAACGGCCGCTGCCATCGCGAGCAGCGTGACCGCTCCGAGGCACGCATGACGCGACAAGCCGTAATTCGCCGGGCGCAAGGGGTGACGAGCCTACCACGGCCGGTGGTACGCTGTCGGCCATGACGAGCGTAGCGGTGGGCGGGAACAAGGTGGCGGTGCTGGGTGCTGGAGCATGGGGAACCGCGCTCGCGAAGGTGCTCGCAGACAAGGGCGATCCCGTCGCGATGTACTGCCGGCGTCCCGATCTCGTCGCGCAGATCAACGAGGAGCACGTCAACGGCAAGTACCTGCCGAGCGCGAAGCTCCCGAGGACGCTCACCGCCAGCGTCGATCCCGAGGAGGTGCTCCACGGCGCGACCATGGTGGTCTTCGTCGCGCCGAGCCACGCTACCCGGGAAGTGGCGCAGCTCGTCGCCAAGAAGGTGCCGACCGATGCGCCGATCGTCAGCGCCACCAAGGGCATCGAGAACGACTCGCTCACGTTCATCGACGAGATCCTCGCCGCCGAGCTGCCTGGCGCGACGCACCGGCACTTCGCCTTCCTGAGCGGCCCGTCGTTCGCGAAGGAGCTCGCCGCCGAGCTGCCCACCGGCGTCGTCATCGCCTCGACCGACGAGCGCGTGCGCCAGCACGTCATGCAGCGATTCCATGCATCTTACATGCGTACCTATGCGAGCCGCGACATCCCCGGGGTCGAGTGCGGGGGCGCCATCAAGAACGTCATCGCCATCGCTGCCGGCGCCGCCGACGGGCTCGGCTTCGGCCACAACACGCGGGCGATGCTCATCACGCGCGGCCTCGCCGAGATGGTGAAGCTCTCGCTGGCGCGCGGCGGCGAAGCCATCACGCTCGCGGGTCTCGCGGGCATGGGCGACCTCGTCCTCACGTGCACGGGCGAGCTGTCGCGCAACCGCACCGTGGGTCTCGAGCTCGGCAAGGGCCGCAAGCTGAACGACATCGTCGCCGGCCTCGGCCACGTCGCCGAGGGCGTGAAGACGACGAAGAGCGCGTACGAGCTGTCGAAGAAGCTCGGCATCGAGCTGCCCATCGTGAGCGAGGTCTATCGCGTGCTGTACGAGGACAAGCCGGTGCTCCAGGCCGTGAAGGACCTCATGAGCCGCGAGCTCTCCGCCGAGTTCGAGAGCATCGGGACCATCAAGGCGCTGCCTTCCTGAGCCCCTGACGCGCGAAGGCTTGCTCGACGAGGGGGTGCGGGTCCTCTACGCTCGTGCTTGGAGCCTGAAATCATGCGTTCCTTCTTCGTTGCATCCCTTGCTTCGCTGACCGTCATCGCTGCGTCGACCTTCGTTGCCCAGGACGCGGAGGCGCAGTTCCAGCCGCAGCCGCAGTACCAGCCGCCGCAGCCGCAGTACCAGCCGCCGCCTCAGCAGTACCAGCCGCCGCCTCCCGGCTACGGGCCGCCGCCCGGCCAGTATCCGCCGCAGGGCTACGGGCCGCCGCCCGGCCAGTATCCGCCCCCGGGCTACGGACCGCCGCCGGGACAGTATCCGCCGGGCTACGGACCGCCGCCCGGTCAGTATCCGCCGAACGGCCAGCCCCCTCCGGTCAGCGACAAGCGCGACCCCGGCGAGATGACCGCGCTCTACGTCACCTCCGCGCTGTGGGGCGTGGGCACCGGCATCTGGCTCGACTCGCTCGCGAAGATCAAGGACCCGGGCGTCGCGATTATCATGCCGATCGCGTTCGGCGCGGCAGCGCCGATCGGAGCTTATCTCTGGGACGATCAGGGTGGTCCGCTCCATCGCGGCGTTCCCGCGTCCGTGTCGGCGGGGCTCGCGCTCGGCGCCGTCGAAGGCATCGCGGTCGCCGGTACGCAGTGGCAGTACACGCGCAACCGCAACAAGGACTGGCCGTTCGCGACCCAGACCACAGTCACGTGGATCTTCGCGACCGGCGGCGGCGTCGGCGGCTGGGCCTTCGGCGAAGCGGTCCGTCCCGATCCGCGAAGCATGGGCTTCATCGTGAGCGGCGCCGGCTGGGGCGCGGGCAGCGGAACGATGATCGGCATCGCCGCCAGCGGCAAGGACTGGAAGGACGGCGCCGCCGTCGCCGGGCTCATCGGTTACAACGTCGGCATCCTCGGCGCCGGCGCGATCAGCCTCGCGCACACCGCCTCGTGGGAATCGCAGAAGTACATGTGGCTGGGCTACCTCGGAGGCGCGCTGGTGGGCTGCCTCGTGTTCCCGCTCTACCTCTTCAGCGATGCCGATCCGAAGCACGGCTTCATCGGACCGGCGCTCGGCGGCCTCGCCGGCGTGGGCATCGCGGGCGCGCTCACCTGGGACCTCAAGGACGCGGGCGACAAGCGCGGCCAGTCCTACAAGCCGCCGGTCGACTTCGCGATGATGCCCCCGCCGCGCCTCGATCCGCGGATGGGCGCCACGCAGGATGTCATCCCGACGGGCGCGGTCCTCACCGGCTTCGGGTCTTTCTAGCGCTGCTCGTGAGCGCTACTTGGAGGGCGTCGCGGTCCCGGTTGCGGCCGGCGTGGCGCCGCCCTCCGGGCTGTCGGTCATGGGCTCGAGGTTGTCTGGCGTGAGCGGCGGCTTGTCGTTGCCGCCGCAGGCGACGACGCCCGCGGACGCGGCCAGAACGACGAGCGCCAACGTGGCAAGAGCACCGGACAGAGCGAGCAGGGCGTGCGGCCTTCTCATGAGGCGATCATTCTACATGGGCCGCTCTCGTCCTGACCACCTGCAATCGCGCGCCTTTTTTCGCGGTGTCGCGGTATCCTCCTACCCCGCCCCCGCATGCCGATCCTCAAGTGGTTCCCGCCCCAGGGCTCGCCGCGCACGTTCGTGCTCTACAAGCCCATGTCCACCATCGGACGTGCGCTGGGCAACGACGTCGCCGTGATGACCGGCGGAATCTCCGAGACGCACGCCCAGGTGCTGTTCGACGGCCGTGACTTCAATCTCGAGGAGGTCGACAAGACCGGCGAGATCCTGATCAACGGCAAGAAGAAGCGCCGCGCGCGCCTCGTCCACGGCGACCGCCTCACGCTCGGCGACGCGGAGCTCCAGTTCAGCATCTTCGACGAGCCGCACGGCCCATCGCGGCCCGCGCAGAGCCAGCCGGTCTCGTCCGACCCGGCACGTGCCGCCGCCGATCGCGCCGCGATCAGCGAGACCGGCACCGGCGAGGCCAACGCCGCCCAGCTCGCCGGCGTGCGAAAGCTCCACGAATTCAGCGAAAAGCTGATGACGATGAAGAACCTCGACGAGCTGCTCGAGGCGATGCTCGACGCGGTCATCGACGTGACCGGCGCCGAGAAGGGCCTCGTGCTCCTTCTCGACGAGGCCTACGGCAACGACGGCAGCCCCTCGGGTCAAGGCGGCAAGCCGGTCATCCGTGCATCCCGTCACGTCACCCGCGAGGCGCTGACCGATCAGACCGGCGCCATCTCCGACAGCATCGTGCGTCGCGTGCTCGAGTCGGGTCGCCCGCTCATCGTCTCCGACGCGCTCTCCGACGACGTGTGGCGCACGAGCGAGAGCGTCGTCGCGCTCCGCCTCTCGTCGGTCATGTGCGCGCCGCTGGTCTCGCAAGGCCAGGTCACCGGCGCGCTCTACGTCGGCAACGACCGCGTGAAGGGCCTCTTCCAGAAGTCGCAGCTCGAGCTGCTGAGCATCTTCGCCGGCCAGGCCGCGATCATCCTCCAGAACGCGATGCTCCTGAGCGCTCTCCGCGCCGACAAGGAGAAGCTCGCCGCCGAGCTCAAGGACAAGCGCTTCGGCGACATCATCGGTGTCTGCCCGTCGATGATGGAGGTCTTCCGCAAGCTGCAGAAGGTCGCCACCACCGACATCTCGGTGCTGATCACCGGCGAGACGGGCACCGGCAAGGAGCTCATCGCGCGCGAGCTCCATCGACGCTCCAACCGCGTGAACGGGCCGTTCATCGTCATCAACTGCGGCGCCATCCCCGAGAACCTGATCGAGAGCGAGCTGTTCGGTCACGTGAAGGGCGCGTTCACCGGGGCCATCGCATCGCGACCCGGTAAATTCCAGGCCGCCGACAAGGGCACGCTGTTCCTCGACGAGATCGGGGAGCTGCCGCTCAACCTCCAGGTCAAGCTGCTGCGCGCGCTCCAGGAGCGCGTCGTGTTCCGCGTCGGCGACAGCAAGCCGGAGAAGGTCGACATCCGCATCGTCGCCGCGACGAACCGCGTGCTCGAGGAGGAGATCAAGGGGAACCGCTTCCGCGAAGACCTCTATTACCGCCTCAACGTCGTCAACATCTTCTGCCCGCCGCTCCGCGAGCGCGGCGACGACGTGCTGATCATCGCGAAGGCCCTGCTCACCAAGTATGCCGAGGAGCTTCACTCGGCAGTGCAAGGCTTCACGCCGCAATCGCTGGGCGCGATCCGCAAGTACAACTGGCCGGGCAACCTCCGGCAGCTCGAGAACCGCATCAAGAAGGCGCTCGTCCTCTGCGACAAGACGCTGCTCGGCGTGGAAGACCTCGAGCTGGATCAAGCCGGCGAGAACAACATCCTGCCGCTCGAGAAGGCGAAGGAGGAGTTCCAGCGCAAGTACGTCCTGGAGGTCCTCGAGCGGAACAACGGCAACCGCACGCAGACCGCGCGCGATCTCGGCGTCGATCCGCGCACCATCTTCCGCTACCTGGAGCGCGAGGCCAACCCGATGCCGAGCGGCGCAGGCGGTGGTGGCGGTGGCGGCAGCGGCGGCGGTCCGGGTTCGGGCTAGGGCTCGACGAACGGCGGATCGCGACTTATTAGGCAGGGCTCTCCACCCGTGTCCGACCAGCTCCGCCATCCCTGCCCCGACAAGACGAGGAACGACCTCGAGTGGGATCGTCTGCTCGCTGCGCTCGCCTCGCGCTGCGTCTCGCACATGGGGCGTACGCTCGCGCTCGGACTCCCCTTCGCGTCGACGCGCGCGGCCACGCGGCGCCTTCTCGACGAGGCGCGTGAGGCCGCGGAGCTCCTCGATGCCGCGGAGCCGCTTCCCGTGGTGGAGCTATCG
>JAYTZB010000357.1:0-4910 GCA_043742085.1 Polyangiaceae bacterium | reverse complement strand
GAACGAACGGACGGTGGATGGTTCATCGCACTCCAGGCTTGCTGCGTGTCGTGATGGACGCTCGGCAGGACACGCGCTCGATAGCGCGCGAGGTCGAGGAGCTCGCCCGGGGCAACAGTGAGAGCTGCGGTCACAGGACCAAATCGGTCCTGGCAACGCTCTCAAACTATTCCTACAGGTATAGTACTAGCTGACGGTTTGCGGCGTGTCAAACAACCTCGCGCAGACGCTTGCACGATGCACACACTTCACGATTTGCCGACACGCAGCCAAAGGGAGTCGCTCCGCCATTCGCGATGCGAGCGTCTACCTCGTCGCGCGAACGCGTCGGTCCTAGGGTTCACTCGACGTGGACCATGAGCGCCTTCGTGCAGCGCGGATGCGAGCGCGACGTAATCCTGCCGGGCGGTCTCTACGTGGAGGCGGAACGCCGACCGCTGTGGTTCTTACCTCAGCGCGCACACGTCGTTGATGCACGCGTATCGAGCCTGGAGAGACACAGCAACCCTCGGCGCTGACGGCTCGTCACCCCCGCATGCCGCCACCGCGAGCGCTCCGACGCCAATCACCAGCGGTAGAGCGACGAGCCGTCGACGCATGGTCCTCATCGTAGAAACCGCCCGCGGCAAAACGGTAGCGACGCCGCCGCCGGCGTGGTTCCGCTCTCGCGTCGGTCAAGACGTCGGCTTCGTCCATTCCATGATCAAGAAGTACGGCGCCTTCCGATAGCGACGGACCTTCTCCGGCGGTCCACCGTGCGGTCTCGGCTCCGAGAAGTGGCGCAGCTGGAGTCCGGCTTCGAGGAAGCCCTTCATGTACGTCTCGAGCGGGCGGTGCCAGTTCCTGATGCGGACGTTCCCCCAGCTCACCTCGCTGGAGTGCTCGTCCAGGTAACCCGCATGCTTGTCTGCACCACGCGGGCGCCTTCCGCCGAAGACCATGCCGGCCGTCGTGAAGCCCGTGAGGTTGGCGACGAGAAGCGAGCCGCCGGGTCGCAATACGCGCGTCATCTCCGTGAGCGCCATGCCGAGCTGCGCGATGTCGATCAAGGACAGGTAGCTCACGACCAGATCGAAGCACTGGTCCTCGAAGTCGAGGCGCTCCGCGATGCCGACGCGATAGTCGCCACCGGGATCGAGCGCGATGGCGCGGGCCACGAGCGCCTCGGTGGGGTCGATGCCGACCGTGCGAATGCCGAGCGGCTGGAGCATCCGACAGAAGCGTCCTTCGCCGCAGCCCACATCGAGCGCGGATGCGGGCGCGCTCAGCCGGACGCGCTCCAGCATGGGCTGGTCGAGCACGAAGCGGCGGCCGAAGTCTCCGAGGTCACCGACCTCGGCGATCCACGCTTCCGCCGACTCGTCCCAGCCATTCGACACCTACGACACCCACCGTTCCACGCGCACGGGCATCGCCGCGCGGTGGTACGCATGTTCGACCGTCATCGCGGAGCTTCTGAGCATCACGACCGCCGAAGCTGGCGCTCGAGGACTTCCTCGGAGAGCTCGCCGACCGCTTCGTGCAGGTCGTCGTCGGAGGTGGCCCGTTCCAGCACGACGCGGAGCCTCGGTGACGCGGTCGCTTCTGCTGCGATGCGAACGCGCTGTTTGCCGGCGTCGTCGAGCTTCGGGCGCAGGACCACCATCGCGCCTGCACGAGCGTCCTCGGGGGCGGCCGGATCTTCCACGACGCGCCAGAGATCTTCCTCGCGGATGACCGCATCGCGATAGCCACCGTCGCTCGCACCGAGCTTCGCGAGCGAATCGAACCACTCCTCGCGCGTGCGCGAGCCGCGTCCCATCAACGCGGTCACATCCGCGGCGGGCGTCCGAGCGTGGAACGCGCGCCATGCTTCCGACATGCGCGCCAGCACGGCATCGCGATGCTGAGAGGCATATCTCGCGCCGATTCCGGTGACGCCACGTTTCTGGCGCATGCTCGTGTAGACGACGTTCTCCGTCCCGTCCGAGAGCGTCAATCGGATGATGCGGTCGTCCTCGGGAACGAAGCGCGTGATCTTCGACATCGGTACGAAGGTCTTGGTCCACAGCCAGCGAAGCAGGATGCCGTCGACGCCCACCGCGATCTTCGTCGGGATCAGCCCCGCGATGAACAACAGCGGCAGCATCAACGGAAACAACCCGGATGCATGCAGGCCGAGCGCTTCGAGAGCGGCCATGGAGACGCCCATCGTGAACACGGCGCCGAAGACGAAGGCCAGGTTGCGCCCGAGCGTCGCGAACATCGGCGACGATCCGAGGAACTCGGCTCGCTTGCTCCCCGGATCGAGCCCCAGCGCGTAGAGGACCTGGAGCGCCTCGGCCTCGTGCTCCACCTCGGCCTCGAAGACGATGCGCCGTCGTTTGTCGACGAGCCTGACGGACGACCGATATCCGCCTTCTTCGCGTGACCATCGCGGCTGGAAGAACCCGTCGGCGATCTTCGCGCGTGGCGTATGGAGCACGCCGTCGACGGCAACGCCCTCCGCGGAAGCTCGAACAGCTCTTGGTTTGCGCTGCGCGCGCATGTTGGCGCGGCCCAGCGCGAACGCGAGGACGATGCCGAGAATCGTGGCATGCAGCCCGAGCAACCCGGGCGGAAAGACCTTCGCGAGAAACGCCGCGAACAGGGCAGGCCCGCTGAGCATCAGCGCGAGCGATAGCCCGTGGATCCAGCGATTCCTCTCGAGGACATCGAGCTGCTTCGCGAACGGCGCGCGTTCGTTCGTCACCCTCGCGATCCTAACATTCGAGACGCGCCGCGCCGTCGTGGCCGACAGCTCGCAGTGACGTACGCGTAGGCGATCAAGTCCCGACGCCGATGCTCACTTGCATGCGCCGTAGGGGCCCGCGGAGCCGGCCACGCCGCGGTACCAGAGGCCGGCGTGGCACTGCTCCTCGACACCGTCCTTGGCGGAGAGAACACACGCGCCTTCGGGCACCGTCGTGCCGAGCGTGCTCGAGTAGCAGCCGCCGCTCGGCGGGGTCGTGGTCGTGGCCGTGCAGACGCCCGCACCGGTGCACGCCGTACCCGAGGGGCAGTCGTTGTAGACCGCGACATGCTGGGTGCACGCGCCCGCGGCGGAGGCGTTGCAGCTCAGGCGCCTGCCCGATGCCGCGCCGCAGTAGCTCGGAGACAGGCACTCCTGAGCGACGTCGCTGCGCGTCGTCTTGAAAACGTAGCAAGCACCGACCTGCGTGCACGTGAGCTCCGTCGTGCCGTCGGCCGTGCAGTGCGCGACGCCGGCGTTGGCCGCGCTGCAACCGTCGTCGTTCGAGCAGCCTGCCTGGCAGGTGCCGTCGTTCTTCGTCTTGTCGCACGAGAAGTTCGCGTCGCAATCCTTGCCCGGGCCCCACGCGCGACATCCGCTCTCGCCCATCTTGCACACGTCGGTGCCCGAGAGGCTCGTGGTCGAGCAGCGCTTGTGGCCTTCGGTGGCGCACTCGTCCGTGCAGTGCGGACCGGGTTTGCTCCCCTCGAGATCGGGCGCGCTCGTCGGGCTGCCGAGGACGACCTCGGGCGTGCCCTCCGCGTTGTTCGTGTCCTTGGCCGTCGTGCTCGGGCCGGTCGGCAAGTCGTCTTGGATCGGCGGCACCGCGCAGCCCGACACGACCGCGCCGACGACGACGACGGATACCGCCATGAGCCAGCGCAGCGAGCGTTCATCGGACATGTACCTACCTCCAGCATCGCGCATGCCAGTCCTCCGCGATGGGCGCGAGCGCGCGTTTGCCGATGAATTGCGCGGAGTCGCGTGGATCGCCGACGCTCTGGCGCGGCGTTGGTTTCCCCACTGGATCGGCGCTTGCTCACTTCAGCGCTGGCATGATCGTCCGTACCCCGAGCGACCTGGGCCTGTCGATGCGCGCACGTCGCAAGCGCGCACGTGCGTGCTCCCGGGTGAACGCGCTGTCGCGAAGAGCTCACGGCGCCCGAGCTACGGACGTGTCAGGGGCAGGGCACCGAGATGGTGCCGGTCGGCGCGCCGCCCTTCAGGTCGACCACCGACTCCGCGCTCACGTTCAGCGGCGACAGCCCGCTGACGGTGCCGCACTGGAAGGTCGCGGAGCTCGGGCTGGGACCGATGTCGTTGCCGTCGATGACCGTCGGTGAAGCAACGGTGCCGGCCCCTTGCGCGTTGATGCCGATGAAGGCACCGCGGACCACGTTGCCGGTGACGGTCCCGCCCGCGATGTTGGGCGACGCGTACCAAGGGTGCGGCCCGAGCTCGATGCCGAAGTGGCAAGGCGTCGCGCAGACGACGGTGTTGCCGCTCATCACCGCGCCCGTGAAGTTGCCGAGCGCGGCACTGTTGAAGTTGTCGAGCATCAGCGCGGCGAAGGCGGCCTGCTCGAGCTGCAGCGCGACGTTTCCCGTGTACTTTGCATTCGTTCCCCCGCCCGAGATGAAGCCCACGTCGCTGTTGTCGATGAAGCGGCAGGAGTCGACGACCGCGTTGTCGCTCTTGTGGATGGTGAGGCCGTCGGACCACATGTTCTGTGTCGCGTGGTCCCCGTTGCCGGAGAAAACGCTGTTCCTCACGGTGAGACCGTCGCCGTCCCACTCGAGAGCCGAGCCGCACAGCGCGCGCGCTGACGCGCTGCCGGTGACCGTGCAGCCGGTGCAGCTCGCGCCGATGTTGATCCCCTCCCCGTTGTTGCCGGCGGCGCAGGCCGCCGCGGCGCCGCTGGCGAGCCGACCGCCGCGGTTGCCGTCCACGACGACGTGGTCGAGCGTGACGGCGCTGACGGGCGCGCTGCCGAGGCCCAGGCGAACGAAGCCACGTGTGCCGGCCGCGGACGGCAGCACCGTCGCGTCGGCGCGGAGCACGGCGCACCGAGGAGCATCGTAGGCGAGGCAGCTCGCTGGGCTGCCGCTCGCGCCCGCCGTGGTCACGGTCATCGGCTTCG
>JAYTZB010000356.1:0-3005 GCA_043742085.1 Polyangiaceae bacterium | reverse complement strand
ACCGCCATCGCGGCGCCCTTCCTGCTCGGCTACGTCAAGAAGGACCCCATTGCCGCCCTCATGCACATCGGCCTCGGCATCGGCACCATCGTGACGTCGCTCTTCACCGACTACCGCGCCTCGAAGGGCGTGACGTGGCCGAACCGCTCCAAGGGCGGCCCGCAGCCCGGGGCTCCGCGCGGCGAGAACGGTGTCCGCGTGACCGAGGTCCAGCGCCCGCTCGAGGGTCTCTCGTCGGCTCCGACCGACTGGAAGACCTCGGGATGGGACGACGCGCAGCCCGACTGAGCGCGTGCCCGGCCCGAGCGAGCCAAATAATCCACGAGCGGAGGGCTCGCATCGTCTAGCGTGCGTGGCCCATGAAGCTTCGCGTTCTCGCGACCGCGGTCGCCGGTGCTGCCGGGCTCCTCGTCAGCTCGGGCCCTGCGCGCGCCACCGGCGTCTCCGAGTTCCCCGACAACGGCTCCGAGCAGATGGCTCGCGGCGGCGCCTGGGTGGCTCGGGCATCCGATCCGCTCGCGACCGTCTTCAATCCCGCCGGCCTCGCGGGGCAGCCGACCCGGCTCACCCTCCAGAACAACACCATCTTCGAGCACACGTGCTTCACGCGCGTGAAGGCCGCGAGCGACACCACCAACGATCCCTTGGTGGGCGCCGACGGGACCTATCCCCGCGCCTGCAACGACATCTCGCCCACCGTCAACCCGCAGCTCGGCATGACCATCAAGCTGGGCGAGCGTCTCGGCCTCGGCCTGCTGATCATCGGCCCCAGCTCGGGCGGCGAGAAGACGTTCCCCGACTTCGTCACCGATGCGAACGGCCAGCAGCAAGCAGCGCCGGGCCGCTACCTGCTCATCCAGCAGAAGGGGATCATCCTCTTCCCGACCATCGGCCTCGGCTACGAGATCCTCGACAACCTCCGCGTCGGCGCGAGCTTTTCGTGGGGCTTCTCCAGGCTGAACCTCACGACCGCGTCGACCGCGCTGAACACCGACGGCGTGACGCCGGCCTCGAACGACGCGCGTGCGACCATCCAGGTGCACGACTACTTCGTCCCGGGGCTCACGCTCGGCACCATCTGGAGCGCGACGCCGAAGATCGACATCGCCGGCTGGTACAAGTGGTCGGACGCCATCAAGGCCAGCGGCGATGCGGGCACCGTCACCGGCTTCTACGGCAGCGACGCGAAGAAGATCCGCTACGGGGACACGCTCTACGAGGACTGCGGGACCGGCAACGTGCAAGCGATCGCGACGAAGCCGTGCGGCAGTGGCAACAACGCGTCGCTCAAGTTCGCCATCCCCATGGAGGCGAAGATCGGCTTCCGCTATCACCAGCCGCGCGCGATCCCCGTCGCTCGCGAGGCGGCCATCGCCGCGACGCCGGCGACGCCTTCGATGCCGGTGACGCCCGAAGAGGGACCTCCGGCCGCCGAGCTCACCGCAGCGCCGCCGCCTCCGCCGCCCGCGGAGGAGAGCACCACGTACGCCTCGGGCCACGTGCGCGATCCGCTCGCCACCGACGTCTTCGATCTCGAGGCCGACCTCACCTGGGCGAACAACTCCGCGCTCGACAACATCGAGATCCGCTTTCCCGGCGACGCGACGGGGAAGGGCACGCTGCCGGTCGCAGGCGTCAGCGGCGAGATCCCGCCCAACGCCGACCAGAAGCGCGGCTTCAAGGACGTCTTCGGCATCCGCGTGGGCGGCGACTTCAACGTGATCGCGGACAAGCTGGCGCTGCGCGCAGGAACGTTCTTCGAGACGAGCGCCGCCAATCCGCAGTACCAGAACGTCGACTTCGCGGCGTCATCGCGCTTCGGTCTCGCGGGCGGCGCCACCTATCGCCTCCGCTTCGGGGCCGGCGAGAAGACGAGCGCGCTCGAGCTCATGGTCGGGTATGGGCACGTGTTCTTCGCAGAGCAGAGCCGTACCGATCCCAACGCGTCCGGCAGCACCGCCCTCGCGGGTACGTCGTGCAACCGCTCGATGCCGATCCCGGGAACGCAGACGTGCGATGACGGCAGCCAGCGTTACCGCACGAAGTGGCCGGTCAACCTCGGCACCATCACCAACTCGGTGAACGTGATCAACGTGGGCGTTGCGTACCGTTTCTGAAACGATAACCTCAGTCACCATGAGCGATACGCGCAAGGTCATCATCATCGGCTCCGGTCCTGCGGGGCACACTGCCGGCATCTACGCTGCACGCGCCAACTTGAAGCCCCTCATGTTCGAAGGGCTCGCGCGAGGCGGAATCCCGGGCGGTCAGCTGATGATCACCAACGACGTCGAGAACTATCCCGGCTTCCCCGCGAAGGTCACCGGCCCCGATCTCATGGGCAACATGCGCGCGCAGGGCATCCACCAGGGCGTCGAGATCCGCACCGAGGACGTCAACAAGGTCGACTTCTCGAAACGCCCGTTCACGGTCTGGGCCGGCGACGACAACACCGAGTGGACGGCCGAGACCATCATCATCGCCACCGGCGCGCAGGCGAAGTGGCTGGGCATCCCCAGCGAGACCGCGCTCCAGGGCAAGGGCGTCAGCGCCTGTGCCGTGTGCGACGGCGCGTTCTTCCGCAACCAGGACGTCGCCGTCGTCGGCGGTGGTGACACCGCGATGGAGGAGTCGATGTACCTCTCCGGCCTCTGCAGGAGCGTCACGCTCATCCACCGGCGAGACGCGTTCCGCGCCAGCATGGCCATGCAGGACCGCGTGCGGAAGAACCCCAAGATCAAGATCCTCTACAACACCGAGGTCGACGAGATCCTCGACGTGTCGAAAGGCGAGGTCACGGGCGTCCGCGTGCGCAACAACAAGAACAACGAGACCGGCGTCCTCGACGTCACCGGCTACTTCGTCGCCATCGGTCACACGCCGAACTCGGATCTCTTCAAGGATTTTCTCGAGACCCACGACAACGGCTACCTGAAGACGAAGCCCGGCTCGACGGCGACCAACGTCCCGGGCGTCTTCGCCTCGGGCGACGTGCAGGACTTCGT
>JAYTZB010000355.1:0-6031 GCA_043742085.1 Polyangiaceae bacterium | reverse complement strand
CACAACAACCTCCCCGTGGTCGGCGGTCACAACAACCTCCCCATGGTTGGTGGCGGCAACAACCTGCCCATGGTCGGTGGTCACAACAACCTGCCGATGGTCGGTGGTCACAACAACCTGCCCATGGTCGGCGGCAACCTCCCGATGGTCGGCGGCAACCTCCCGATGGCGCGCGGCGGCGGCTTCGGCGAGATCGATCTGCCGAGCACGCAGAACGATCTGCCCCAGCACATGGGCGATCAGGCGCACATGCCGATGCCCGTGTCGGACGATCGATTGTTGCCCAATCGAGCTGGCGGCGCTCCTCCGCCGATCGCGTTCGGCGAGCTCGATCTCCCGCTCGTCGGCGGCTCCGGCGCGTCGCCGCCGTCCATGCCCGGCCAGAACCGCGGCCCTGATGCCGTGAGCTTCGGCGAGCTCGATCTTCCGGCGGACCCCACGATGGGTCATGCACCGTTGAGCGGCTCCGGCGGCGCCAGCGGCGGCTCGCCCGGCGGCATGGGCTTTGGCGAGGTCGACCTCGGCGGCGATAGCAGCGGCGGTCCCGTCATGGGTCCTCCGCCCGCGACCAGCGCCGGTTCGATGTTCCAGGAGGCCTCGCTCGACGGTGCCGCGCCGCAAGGTCCCGCCACCGGGACGCGCGCGCGTGTCACTCCCATCGATCGTCCGGCGTCGAAGGCGACGAAGATCGTCCTGGCTGCGGTCGCGCTCCTCGTCGTCGGAGGCGCTGCGCTGCAGTTCACGCCGGTCGGCGCGTTCGGATACATCTACATCTCCGACAAGCTCCACTCGAGCGACTACAACAAGGAAGCGCTCCGGGCCTCGGACGTGGCGCGCCAGAAGCTGGCGCTCGACACCTATGCGTCGTCGATCGTCGCGGCCGACGAGCTCGCCGATCTCCGGCGCAAGTCGCCTCGCTCGCGTCCGCTGGCGGCGTATGCCGCCTTCGTCGAGTTCGAGAACCAGGTCCGCTTCGGCGGTGATGCCTCACGCAGCGCCCGCGCGAAGACGTTCATCTCTGACATTCCGCCGGGCACCAACGAGCCGTACCTTCATGCGGCGCTCGCCGGGCAGCTCGCCTCCGCCGGCGATCTTGCCGGCGCGAAGGGGGCCCTCGCCGCCGCGGCGGCCAAGGAGCCCAAGGACGGCATCCAGCTCGACATCGCGATCATGCGCGGTGAGATCGCGCTCGCCGAGCGCGATACCGCCGGTGCGCTCGCCGCCTTCGGTGACGCCGCGAAGATCGCGCCCAGCGCGCGGACACACTTCGGTCTCGCCCGTACCTACTACGCGACGAAGACGCTCAAGAAGGCGAAGGAGTCCGTTGACGCGACGCTCGCTGCCTCACCGACGCACGCCGGCGCGCTCACGTTGCGCGCGCTTCTCACCATGGAGCTGCAGCGGGACTCCGACGCCGCGCTCAAGGACCTTGCGGTCGTTCTCGACGAGAAGGCGCGCAAGACCGAAGGCGCGAACGAGGCCTCCAACGCCTTCGCCGCGCGCGGCTGGATCATGCTCGCGCTCGATCGCGCCGGCGACGCACGCGCCGCGTTCGACGACGCCGTGAAGCTCGACCCGCGCAATGTCACCGCGCTCGTCGGTCAGGGCGAGGTCCTCTATGCCGACGGTCGCTACACCGAGGCGCTCACGCGCTTCGACGAGGCCGTGACGAAGGACCCGACCGGCATCACGCCGATGATCGGCGCGGCCAAGACGAAGATCGCGCTCGAGCGTCTCGCCGACGCGAAGGCGCAGCTCACCGCGGCTCGCGCGCGCGCGCCCAAGGAGATGCTGATCGCGCTCTGGCTCGGCAAGGCCGAGGAGGCGCTCGGCAACAAGACCGTCGCCGACAAGGCCTACAGCGACGCGGTCGACCTCGCCGACCCCGCGAATCCCGACGCCATCCTCGCCTACGCGGCGTACGCGTCCTTCCTCGCGTCCCAGGGGAAGCCCGCCGATGCGCAGGCCAAGCTCGATCAGGCACGCTCGAAGCTGCCCGATAGCCCGGCGCTCCAGCGCGCATTCGGCGACGTCGCCGCGACGCAGGGCCACTACGACGAGGCGCTCGGCCACTACCAGTCGGCGCTCCAGAAGAACCCGAACGACCTCGGCACGCGCTTCCGCCTCGGAACGACCTATCGTCGGATGAACAACCTCGACGCCGCGGCGAAGGAGTTCGATCAGATCGTCGCCGTCGACAAGGAGTATCCGAACATCGCGCTCGAACGCGGTCTGCTCTTCGAGAAGTCGGGCGACGTGCAGAAGGCGCTCGAGCAGTTCCAGAGCGCGTCCGACAAGGCCCCGAAGGACGTCGACCTGATGCTCCGCGTCGGCGCCGCCTACGTCGCGATCGGCGAGGTCGAGAAGGCGCTGCCGCTCCTCATCAAGGTGAAGGATCAGCGCCCCAACAGCGCCGAGGCGAGCCACTACATCGGTCGCGCCTACCTGAAGCAGGGCGGCCTCGAGTCGGCCGCCGCGATGCGTTACCTCCAGCGCGCCGTCGAGCTCGACCCGAATCGGCCCGAGTACCACCTCTACGTCGCATGGGCGGCCAACGAGGCAACGCCCGCGCAGCTCGGGCTCGCGCGCAACAGCGTCGACAAGGCGCTCGCGCTCGACAAGCTGCTCGCCGATGGATACTGGCAACGCGGCGTGGTTCTCCTCCGGGAGGGCGCCGTCAACGACTCCATCAAGGATCTCAAGCACGCGCTCGAGCTGAAGCCCTCGCGAACCGAGGCGCACGCCGCCCTCGCCGAGGCCCTCGAGCAGAAGAACGACATCGCCGGCGCGATGAGCGAGTGGTCGAAGGCGATCGCGGGCGACGACAAGGTGCCGATGTGGCGCTTCCGCTACGGCATGAACCTCCTCGAGAAGGGCAACGCGGGCGAGGCGGCGAAGCACCTCGCGTTCGCCGTCGAGCAGGGCAAGAAGGCTCAGCCGCGTCCGGGCTGGCTCGGGCGCGCGGCGTTCGAGAACGGCGAAGCGCAGCGCAAGACCGGCCACAAGCCGGAGGCGATCGAGTCGTACAACCTGTTCCTCGAGCTCTCGTCGTCGAACGATCCGAATCGTCGTGAAGGCATCCGCGCCCTCAAGGACCTCGGCGCGCCGTACGAGCACTGAGAGCGACGCGCACGCGGTCGGGAGCGCGTGCGCCGTTCAGCTGTCGCCCATCGCCCTCGCCATCGCAGCGAACTGATCGACGCTGAGCGTCTCGCCTCGCGCGTCGAGCGAGATGCCCGCCGCTGCCGCGGCGGCAGCGATGACGTCGAGATCCGCGACGCCGCGCCACGCGTTGCGCAGCGTCTTACGGCGCGTGCCGAACGCGCCCTTCACGAGGGCGCGGAACATGTCGGTCTCCTGCGCGCGACGAGGGCGCTCGGGCTCGAGGCGGATCACCGCGCTCGTCACGTCGGGCGGCGGATGGAAGTTGCCCGGACCGACCGCGAATAGCTTCGCGGTCTTGAACGCGGCGCGCGTGAAGACCGTGAGCGCGCCGTAGGTCTTCGAACCGGGCTCGGCGGCCAGGCGATCGGCGACCTCGAGCTGCACCATGAAGACGACGCGCTCGACGTCGTCCGCATGGTTCACCGCGCGTTCGAGGAGCCGTCCCGTGATCTGGTACGGGAGGTTGCCACACAGCACGCGCGGTGATTCGAGATCCGGGTCGCCCAGGAGCTCTCGGGGATCGACGGTCTGCGCGTCGCCTTCGATGATGCGCACGCGGCCCTCGGGGAGATCCGCGAGCTCCTCGAGCAAGACCGGAACGAGGTCGCGATCGCGCTCCACCGCCACCACCGATCGCGCACGCAGCGCGAGCGCCCGCGTCAGCACGCCCGTGCCTGCGCCGAGCTCGAGGACCCGCGCGCGGCCCATCTCGTGGTCGGGGATGCACGCGGCCGCGATGGCATCGACCGTGTGCGACGACACGAGGAAGTTCTGGCCGAAGCTCTTCTTCGGCGCGAGCCCCGTGCGCCGGAGCACCGCGCGCGCGTCGCTCACTTGCGTTCCTCGCCGACGCCGTGCCTGCGGATCTCGACGGCGCGGGCACGCACTCCGAGGCCGCGCATCGCACGCTCGGCGCGCGATTGCGAGGCGCGCACGCGGATGCGTACCGCCTCCAGCACCACGTCCTCGACCGTCGCGGTCGCCGCGCCCTGACTGCGACCGAGGAGCCCCGGCTCGAACGAGGGCATCGTCCAGCGCAGCTCGACGTGACGTCCCTTCAGCTTCCGGACGGCGACGTCCATCTGGCTCTCGGGGCCGGGCGGCGGCGCCCAGACGTGGACGATGCTCGGACGCTTCTTGGGGTTCTTCTCGCGCGCGAGCTTCTCGAAGATGCCGCGGAGCTGGAGGTCGGCCTTCTCGCGCTCGCCGTCGACGCGTGGTGGCACCTCGATGCCGAACGACGCGAGGTAGTGACGGAAGCGCTGCTCGCGCGGCGTCGTCGCGAGCGGTTGCCGGGGCGCGAAGGGAGCGCGCGAGCGCATGGCCTCGGCGCGGATCGAGAGCGCCTCGAGGTTTCCGCGCGGCACGTCGGCGAGCGCGCGCGGATCGAGGGGACGAAGATGCTCGGCGACACGCTGCGCGAGCTCTGCCTCGTCGAGCTCGCAGCGATCGCTGTCGACCATGCTCGCGGCGCTCGCCAGCGCAGCGCTGATCTTCGAGGCCTGGAGCGGCCCGGTGCCGGGCGCCAGCCACGTGCGGATGCGCGATGCGAACACGATGAGCCCGACGCGATCGCCCTTCGCGATGTGACGTGCGGCGACGCCGCCCAGCTCGTCGACCGCGACGTCGAGCGGCGCGGTACCGTGCGCGCCAGCCCACAGCTCCACGGAGGCATCGAGCACGAGCCACGCGATGTCGCGCTCCTCACGTTCCATCTCCCGGACCAGGAGCTGGCCGCGGCGCGCGCTGGCCTTCCATGCGATGCGCTTGAAGGGATCGCCGGCGACGTGCTCGCGCAGCTCCTTGAGGTGCTCGCCTTCGCCGGCCAGCGGCGCGGGACGACCGGCCTCGGCCACGCGACGTGCGCGGCCACCGCGTGCAGTCTGCAACATGGCGAACAGCGGCTTCGGCATCACCTCGATGCCGTGCGGATTGGCGAACATCAGCGGCACCTCGTAGAGGCCCTCGCCGCCGAGCGGCGTACCGCGCACCTCGAGCGCGATGCCGTGCACGCCCCAGCGCCCGACGCGCTTCCCACGCACGTGGATCTCGAAGCGCACCTTCGACGCAGCCGGCAGATCCAGCGTCGCCGGGTGGATGGTCACGTCGAGCATGCTCGACGCGACGGGGCGCAGGTTCACGCCGCGAGCATCGTCGAAGCCGCGATTGCGTAGCTCCGCCTCGAGGATGATCTCGCCGTCGCGTGTCGCCTTGGTCACGCGCCGCGTGGTGGCCCAAACCATCTCGAAGCCCGAGGCGCGGATGCGCGTCACCGTCGAGAGCGCCAGCGCGCGCCCGAGCGTCACCGCGAGCAGCATCGCGCCACCGAAGGCCACCGCGGGCGCCACCTTCGCTGCCACGCCGACCGCCACCATCGCCGCCCCGGCCAGGGCGACCTGGAAGGTCGCGCGCGTCGGGTGGAGCTGCATCAGACCGCGCGGAAGCCGCGCCGATAACCGACCTTGGCGAGCGCCTCTTCGATGATCGCTTCCCGCACGCGCGCGTCGCCTTCGATGTCCGCCACCAGCACGAGCCGGTGCGCGAGCACCGCGACGGCGACCGCGCGCATGTCCTCGGGAACCATGTAATTGCGGCCTGCCAGGACCGCGTGGGCCTTTCCGGCCTGGACGAGGCCGAGCGTCGCGCGAGGGCTCGCGCCGAGCGCCACCTTGGGATGCGTGCGCGTGTACGTGGTGAGCGACACGGCGTAGTCGTGGAGATCGTCGTCGACGTGGATACGCGCGGTGATCGCCTGGAGCGCCGCGACGTCGGTGGGGTTGAGCACGGCGCGGAGCGTCGGCGGGTCGATACCGTGCGTGCGCAGCATCTGCGATTCTTCGCGCGCGCTCGGGTAACCCATCACCAC
>JAYTZB010000354.1:0-2273 GCA_043742085.1 Polyangiaceae bacterium | reverse complement strand
CTTCCGCTCCGGGGCGCGGAACAGGACGTCATAAACGCTCTTGGCGTCCGCCTGAATGTAGCCCGAAAAGCCGCGAAACATCTCGTTGACGACAGGGCTCGTCTCCTTCGCGGTGTACTCGAAGAAGACGTGGTCCCGGTCGGCGATCAGCACAAAGTAGTGGCCACGCCGGCACGCCTGTCGCCCCTTGTCCTGCGAGGGAATCGGCTGGACGGACACGCCCGTGGCGTCGGTGGCGAAGCAGAACGCGGTGGCCATCGCCTCGACGCGTGCAGCGACGATCACCGTGGCTCCCGCCGTCGCCCCCGCGTCCTCGACCCACCGACACATCGTGCCACGGTCGATGGTGACGCCATCGCGCTCGAAACGGTCCTCGATCCGATTCAGGGGCAGTCCGTCACAGAACTTCTCGACGAGGATATGCGCGAGCAGCGACGGCGCGGCCATCGAGCGCGCGAAGCTCTCGGGCGGCATCAGCGCGGTTTCGATCGTGGCTTCGCCCTGGGTGTCGACGGCGCGATACTTCACCCGCGCGACGACGAGACGCCGCATCCCGCCTCGCTGCCACGCGAGCTTGAAGCTCTCTTCGTGACCTATCCGCTCGGCCTTGCCCTCGACGACGAGCTCCTCGAAGAGCGGATCGGGGATCTCGACGCGCACCTCTTCGAGGGGCGCCTTGCGGAGATCGCGCCGTCCCGTGGGCTTCTTCTTCGGGGGCTTCGGAGGGGGCTTGGGGTCGTTGCCTTGAGCGTCGTTCGCCTCGCCACCGGCGGCAGGATCCGGCAGACCAGAGAGCCGGTCGAGCTCCGCGAGCTTGGCAGCGAACTCCAGCTCGAGCTGCGCCGTGTCGACCCGCTCCGCCTTCGCGACGAAGAGGCGTCGGCGCATGAGCTCGAGCTCCAGGCGCAATTGCTCATACGAGGCGCGGAGTCGATCTCGCTCGGCGGTGACCTTCGCGAGCGCGCCTTCGAGCAGAGCAATCCGCTCTTCTGGTCGCGTGATCGTGGTCGCCTCCAGCCCTTGCATCGCGGAACACCTGTAGTGATCCGCGCGCGATCTGTCGATCTCTTTCGCATCGAAAATCGCGGGAGCGCGTCAGTGGACGCGCCCACGCGGCGCCTTGCGTGTCTTCGCCTCGACGTCGATCCCGTCGAGTAGATCATCGAGAACGCGCTCGTCGATGGCCACGCTCAAGGACGCCTCCCCGAGCGGCTCGGGAAGGCGAAATGTGCCGTGATCCAGCCTTTTGTAAAACAAGCACATTCCGGAGCCGTCAAAGAAAACGACCTTGATCGCGTCCCGCCGTTTGCCAAAGAAGACGAAGAGCGCGCCGCCGCGAGCGTCGCGCCCAATGCGCTCGGTCACCACGCCCGCAAGGCGGTCGAAGCTCCACCGCAGATCGATCGGCTCGAGCCCGACGAAGATCTCCACACCACGCGGGATCATCGCGCCTCTCCCAGCAACGACAGGACGGCTCGCAAGGCCTCTCGGTCGAATCCGCGCCTCACGGCAACACGAACGCCTCCTGCCTCGACGACGATCGGACTCTCCACCGGCTCGGGCGCCGACAGTTCGCGAACGACGCGCGCCATTCGGACCTCGCCCACGACCGCGTCCTTGCCCAAGCGACTCGACCAGTAGCGCAGACCGCCCGGCGAGAACTCCTTGCCCTTGCAGAACCTCGGCGCGGTCTCGCCACTCGACCGCCAGGCCGCGACCCGGGCCGCCCACTTCGCCTCCGTCAGTGTCATGCCGGGAGATGTATGCTCCGGGGCTCCATCAGCCAAGGACGGGGCTCATGCAGCGGATACGCGACCTCGGATATACCGCGCGCGGCGCCGAACCGGGCGTCGTGCACCGCGCCCGCGCGGCGAGCCCGAGCTCGCGGCGGCGATCTCCGTGGGCTCGACGCGACAACGGAGAACGGGTGACGGCTCGCGGAGAGGAGCTCGTCCGGATCACGATTGACGATTGCGCGGTCGACGACGTCGACAGCGACGGCCGAGCCATGGGGTTGCGACCAAGCACCCACCGAGCGACGTGCCTATCGGCCGACAAGCCCGCTCGCGCGATCGTTCACGGAGCGGACGAGGGCTCGCCGCTTTCGCGTTTCGCATGTTCACGGATCGGGCCCGCGCGCGCCGCTGACTCGGCGGCCGCGAGCGCGGCGCCGAGGATCCCTTCGGTGTGATCGTCGAAGTCGCTCGGGTCGAGCTTGCCCTCTGCGAGCAGAGCTTTGACCTCATGCGGGAGAGGAATGGTCTCGCCTCTCA
>JAYTZB010000353.1:0-8963 GCA_043742085.1 Polyangiaceae bacterium | reverse complement strand
AGGCGCGACGCCAACGCAAGCGCTCGCTGCTGGGCGCCGGTCGCCTCGGTGAACCAGCGCGCCGTCGCGTTCTTGAACACGAGCGGATCGGCGTCGTAGTCCTTGGCCTTCGCCGGATCGTGCGTCATGTCCTTGCCTTCGAGGCCGCTCGGCAACCCGAGCTTCGGATACACGCGAGAGGCTACTCTCCCGGCGAGGACCTTGATGCGCGGCACCTCGAGCCCGAGCCCGAAGAACGGGGCCGAGAGCACGAGGCCCTTCAGCGAGCCCGGTGCATCGAGCGCGCTCAGCGTCGCGACGAGGCCGCCGAAGCTGTGACCGAAGAGCAGCGTGGGCGCGCCCTTCGCGCGCGCGTCGACGAGGCTACGGAGCTCGCGAGCGTCGTCGAGGTACTCGTCGAAGCGCGTGCAGAAGCCGCGCGATCCCTGCGCGCGACCGTGCCCGCGCAGATCGATGGCGACGGAGCCGATGCCGTGCTCGGCGAGCGCGCCCATCACGTGCGCGTAGCGCGCGCCGTGGTCCGCGTAACCGTGGATGACGGCGAGCACCGCCTTGGCGCCGCCGCCACCTGTCGGCATCGCCGATGCGTAGTAGAGCGAAGGGCCTGAGCTCGACGCAGCTCGCGTGACGATCCCTTCGTCGAGCTCGATCGTCATCAGACTCCGACCTTTTCGACGTCCGCGCCCTCGATGGACGTGACGCCTTCCTTCACGAGAGCGTCACGCAGCGCCGCGAGGGCCCGTGCGGCGCGCGACTTGATGGTGCCGAGGGGCACGTTCTCGCGCTCGGCGATCTCCGGGTAGCTCAGCCCCTCGAAGAACGCGATCTCCAGGGTCTGCCGCTGCGCGTCGGGGAGCGACGAGAGGGCGCGCCGGATCTTCTCGCGCTCCGACGCGTCGGAGGTGAGCCGCTCCGGATCGCGGACCGACGCGGGCGGCTCGTGCGGGAGCACGTCGCGCGCGAGGGTGCCGCGTCGCTCGCGACGGCGCGTCCGGTCGATGCTCAGGTTACGGACGAGCGTCACGAGCCAGGCGATCACCGAGCCGCGCTCGGCCGCGTACTGGCTCGCGCGCTCGTTCACGGCGACGAAGGCGTCGTGCAGGACGTCCTCGGCCTCGGAGCGATCACGCACGATGCGGAGCGCGATCGGGAAGAGCGTCGCCGAGTAGCGATCGTAGAGCTCTCCCACGGCGCGGACATCCCCGCCCGCGATGAGCCCCAGAACCTCCACATCGGACCGTGAATCCGCCATCCAGATCGACTGCGAGGGTCACCGCCCAGCGTGCTCACGTCAAGGCATTCCGTTACTATTGTCCGTGGAAGTCCCTGGTATTCGGCCGTGAAATACGCTGCCTTCGCCATCCTCGCCGCACTGCTCGCGAGCGCGCCCGCGGTGCTCGTCGCGTCGCCCTCCGGCGTGGACGAGCGGGTCGAGCGTGGCAGCGGCCTCGCGAGCAAGAAGGCCGATGCTGGAACGCCCGAGGTCGCGCCCTCCCCTGCGTCCGTCCGTGCGTCCGTCCCCGAGCCGCTTCCCCTGCTCGCGACGCTGGTGCAGACGCACACCGAAGAGCGCGTTCCGCTCGATGACGCGCTGCCGACGCAGGAACGCTTCGCTGCGCTCCTCGCCGATCGTGTGACGGGCGAGCGTCATCCGTTCGACCCGCGTCTGCTCGAGCTGCTGCGGGCGCTGGCGCGCAACCATCCCGGCGCACGCATCGAGCTCGTGAGCGGCTACCGCAGCGCGAAGCTCAACGAAGCGATGCGGAAGAAGGGCCACCACGTCGCCTCCCACAGCCAGCACTCGCTCGGGCATGCGTGCGACTTCCGCGTGGTCCTGCCCGACGCACCGCGCGGCCTCGACCCCCGCATCCTCGAGAGGGAAATCCGCGACCAGGGCTGGACGGGCGGCGTGGGCATCTATCCCCTCGCGAGCGACTGGTTCGTCCACGCCGACGTCGGCCCCAACCGCCGCTGGACGAGCAACTGAAGAAGAAGAACCAGAGACCGCGGAGGCACGAAGGAACGGAGGCGAGACGGAGATCAGATTTGGCTGCCGATCTCGGTGCCACGCCAGAGCGCGTCCACCAGGACCGTGAGCTCCGATCATCCTGCGCTCCCGGAGGGTCTGGCCCGAGCGCGTGTCTCGAACCAAAAACCCTCCGTGGTCGCCTCCGTCCCTCCGTGCCTCCGCGGTCTCTGGGAGACCTTCGTCGTCAGGGCATCGTGAGGGTCAGCTGGGCGTACGAGTAGTGCGCGATCTTGCTCGCGGTCACGACGGCTGCTGCGTCGGCTCGGCCTCGCGCATAGGCGGACATGATGCCTCGCGCGCCGTCGCCGAGCAGGAGCCCCGACCACCCCGCGCGCAGCTCGAGCGGTAGCCACGGCCGCCAGGTGAGGACCGCGTCGAGCTCGTGCCCGAGCTCGCTGTCACCGGACGGGTTGATCGGTGCATAGCCCGCCGCGACGAAGCCCTGCGGCGGCGCGGCGCGTCCGATCGCGGTGAGGTAGCTGCCGATCCATTCGCCCGATGCCTCGGCGAGGCGCGCATAACGATACTCGAGCGCGAACGTCGTGTCGGTCCACGGCACCACCTGCGCGCGCCCCGAGACGTCGATGGCGTTCGACCACGCGAAGAGATCCATCTGCCCGTGGAAGCGCTGCGGGTCGGCGAGCAGCGGGTCGAACTGCTTGTACTTGCCGCTCCCATCGTCACCCGACGCAACCGAGCCGCCGATGCGGAACGTCGGCGTGAGCGCGATCTCGGGCAGCGTCTTCGACACGTGTGCCGCGGCAGCGTAGGCGGCGATGTCGGAGCCGCCGACCGTCAGCGAGGCCGCGTTGCCGAGCTGGTAGGCGCCTTCGAGACCGTACGTCCAGCCCTTGCCCTCGCCCGAGATGCGCAGCGCCCCCGTGTACGTCTCGCCCGAGAGGCGAGCGAGCGCGAACCGCGAGCCGTCGAGTGACTCTCCGCCGCTTCGCGCGACGCGCGCGATCGCGAACGCCTCCAGCCGCAGCAGCGGATCGATCGACCAGCGCCCCGTCAGACCATAGAGCTGCACGCCGGAGTGTGATTGCCCGGCGCGATCGCCGAAGGAGGTGCCGAGGGGACCAGGCGCCTCGAGGATCACGGCGAGCGCCTCGAGGTCGAGGCTCCCGGTCGCGAGATGCGCGCGCGCGGCGTCGAGCGAGCGTCCGGTGGGCGAGAAATCCGCGTTCCCGATCAGCCGCCCCTCACCCCAGATGACCGCCTGTCGTCCGAGGCGGAACCAGCTCGGTCGTGCGCTCGACGAGCGCGCCTCGAGGTACGCCTCGTACGGCGCGAAGAGCCCGGCGCCTCGCTCGCCGGCCGGCGTCGACACCGTGGCGGTCGGCGACGGCGAGCCCAGCGCACGTGCATCCTGGAGCGTGATCTGCGCGCGCACCGCGCCGTGCTCCGCGCCGAGCCCGAGGCGCGTGCGCTCGGACACCACCCACGAATCGCGCACGCGCGAGTCGAGGCGCCCGTAGAAATCGAAGCCTCCGAGGTCGGGCGGATCGCGACGGTATTCACCGCGCGTGCGCAGCTCGAACGACGGCATGAGCTGCCAGTCCCCGACGGCAATCGCGGTGGGCGCCGCGGGCGGAGACTGCGCGTACGCGGGAGGCACGAGCGACAAGAGCGACGCCAGCGTCGCGAGCGTCGCCAACGTGATTCGACCAGCAGCGATCGTGCGGCCTAGCACGCGGGCGAAGCTATCACGCCTGGCCGGGCTGCTCGCGGATGATCTCGCGGGCGCGCGGGAGCAGGGCCTCGCGTGTGTTCTCCTTCGGGTCGGCGAGGACCACCTCGAGGAGCGCCTCGAGCACGGTCCCGATGATGCGTCCCGGCTTCACGCCGAGCTCCTTGATGAGGTCGTTGCCGTCGATGGCGAGGTCACGGGTCGAGAGCGCTGCGCCCTCCACCAGCACCTTCTCGACGTGGGCCTTCAGAGCGACGAGCGGCGAGAGATCCGCCTCGCCGAAGATCGGTCCCTTGCCGCGGAGGTCGGCCTCGTTGAGCGTGTAGAGATCCTCGACACGGTCGGGGCCGACGCGCTTGATCCAGCGACGCACCGCCTGGTCCGACCACGCGTCGTAGTGGAAGAGATGGTGCCGCACGAGCGAGACGATGCGCTCGCGCTCGTCGTTCGAGAACTTGAGGCGCGTCGCGATGGGGTGCGCGATCTCGGCCCCGATCTTGTCGTGGTCGTAGAACGTGTAGTCCTGCGTTTTGTCGCTGAACGCGCGCGAGCGCGGCTTGCCGACGTCGTGGAGAAGCGCCGCGATGCGCAGCACCGGATCGCCCGCGCATGCATCCATGCAGGCCATGGCGTGCGTCCACACGTCGAAGGAGTGCCACTTGTTCTGCTCCATGCCGACGCCGTCGAGCAGCTCCGGACACGTGACGCCGAGGATCCCGGAGGCGCGCATCACCTCGAAGGC
This sequence comes from Polyangiaceae bacterium, assembly GCA_043742085.1. Taxonomy (GTDB): domain Bacteria; phylum Myxococcota_A; class Polyangia; order Polyangiales; family Polyangiaceae; genus Labilithrix. Next base: position 4,502 of record JAYTZB010000353.1, on the reverse strand, counting down.
GCGCGACGGCGTCTTCGCCTTCATGGTCTTCACCCACTCGTCGCGGACACGCTCGGCGCTCACCTTGCGAAAGGTATCGAGCGTGGGAGCGATGGCGGCGAAGGTGTCGGGCTCGAGCTCGAACTCGAGAGTGGCGCAGAAGCGCGCCGCGCGTAGGACGCGCAGGCCGTCCTCCGAGAAGCGCTCGAACGCCTTGCCCACCGCGCGGAGACGCTTGTCGGCGAGATCCTTCCGGCCGTCGAACGGATCGACGAGCGCGCCGTTCTCCGGGTCGACGGCGATGGCGTTGACGGTGAAGTCACGCCGCGCGAGATCGGCCACGATGTCGTCGACGAAGTGCACCGCATCGGGTCGGCGCCCGTCCGAGTAGGTGGTCTCGCCGCGCAGCGTCGTGATCTCGTAGTGATGCCCGCGCATGACCACCGTGATCGTGCCGTGCTGGAGACCCGTCGGAATGGCGCGCGGAAAGAGCTTCATCAGCTCGAAGGGCCGCGCATCGGTCGCGACGTCCCAGTCGGCGATCTCCTTGCCCAGCAGCGAGTCGCGTACGCAACCACCGACGATCCATGAGCGTTTCCCGGCCCCGCGGAGGCGCTCGCAGATGGCCAGCGCGTCCTTCGGGACGTGGGCCAGGTCGAAGGCGTGCGCGTGCATGTGCGCGGGCATGAGGCCCTTCCCATAGGCCAATCCAAAGCCGGGCGAAATCGGGTTGCACGAAGCCCCGACCGATGAGATTCCTGGACGATCACTTCAGGGAGGAATTCATGAATTTTGCATCGCTTGTGACCCGTACGCAGCTCGTTCTCGGTATCGCCGTCATGGGCTCGTCGCTCGCCCTCGCGGCCGCGTGCTCCAGCACCACCAGCAACGGAACCGGAGACGGTGGCACCGGTACGTCGGGCGGCACGTCGGGCGCGACCTCCGGCGGCACGTCGGGCGCGACCTCCGGCGGCACGTCGGGCGCGACCTCCGGCGGTACGTCGGGCGGCGGCGTGGTCGGAGCGGGCAAGTGCGGATCCTCCGGCGCGTCGACGTCGACGTGCACGCAGGCCGAGACGGACTCCTACAACTCTTGCATCACGGGCATGTGCGACACGCAATACCAGGCGGCGCTCGGCTCGGGCTACAAGACCGGCTCGTATGGCGGCGCGTGCGGCACGTACATCACGTGCACCCAGGCGTGCGCGTGCAACGACACCGCTTGCTACATGAAGTGCGGACAGCCGGACGCGGCCTGCACGACGGCGCTCACGAGCGCCAGCACCTGCGCCATGAACAAGTGCCCGCCTCCGGCCTGCCTCACGGCCGGCAAGGACGCGGGGACCAGCGGGACCAGCGGCTCGTCGGGAGGTGGCATGCACACCTGCGCCGAGCTGATGGCCTGCTGCGCGAAGATCGCGGACCCGAACACGAAGAGCGCCTGCGATCAGACCTACACCGCGGTCATGTCGAGCGACGCCAACTGCAACGCCGTCTACCCGAGCTACGCCGCCAGCTGCCCCTGATCTGAGCCAGGCAACGCCATCGTCGCCGGGACCGAGGGCTCAATAGCCCTCGGTCTTGGCGATGATCTCGTTCATGATCTCGCGCGTGCCTCCGCCGATCGGGTAGAGGCGCGCGTCGCGATACAGGCGCTCGACGAGGTACTCGCGCATGTAGCCGTTGCCGCCGTGGATCTGGACCGCTTGGTCCACGACGGCAGAGCACATGTCCGTGGAGACGTTCTTCGTCATCGCGGCCAGACCGGGGACCTGCTCGCCACGAACGACGCGGACCGCGCACTCGCTCACCAGCGCGCGCGCGGCCGCGATCTTCGTGACCATGTCGGCGAGCTTGTGGCGCAGGACCTGGTGTCCCATCAGGCTCTTTCCGAAGGCCTTGCGATCGCGTGCATACGTCACGGATTCGCGATAGGCGAGCTCGGCGATGGCGACGCACTGCCCGGCGAGGAAGAGCCGCTCGGTGGCGAAGTTGATCATGATGGCGAGGAACCCCATGTTCTCGTCGCCGATCAGGTTGGCGACGGGCACCCGGCAGTCCTCGAACGAGAGCTCCGCGGTGTCGCTGGCCCACCAGCCCGTCTTCTGGAGCTTCTTGCTGACCGTGAAGCCCGGCGTGCCGCGCTCGATGACGAGCAGCGAGATCCCGCCGTGCCCTTCGCCGCCCGTGCGAACCGCCGTGGTCACGAAGTCGGCGCGGCAGCCCGACGTGATGAAGGTCTTCGATCCGTTGACCACGTAGACGTCGCCGTCGCGCACCGCCTTGGTGCGCAGGCTCGCGACGTCGCTGCCGCCGTTGGGCTCGGTTATGGCGAGCGCGCTGATCTTCTCGCCCGCGAGCACGGGCAGAACGAAGCGCTTCTTCTGCTCGGCCGTGCCGACGCGCAGGATCGGCGGAAGCGCGATGCCGTGACTGTTGAGCCCGACACACGTCCCCACCGAGTGTCCGTAGAGCACCATCTCTTCCGCGGCGACGAGCGCATGCATGAGATCACCGCCCGCGCCGCCCTCCTCCGTCGGATACGAGATCCCGAGGAGGTTGGCGTCGGCCGCCGTCTTGTAGAGCTCGCGCGGGAACTCGCAGGCCTCTTCCCAGGCGTGCGCATGCGGTGCGATGTGCTTCTGCGCGAAGCGCCGGACGCTGCCGCGGAGCTGCGTGTGCTCCTCGGTCTCGAAGAGATACGTCATGCGCGCATGCTACGCTTCCACCCGTACAAACGCATGCGCCCGACCGTTTTCCTCTTCGACATCGACGGCACGCTGATCTCCACTGGCGGCGCAGGTCGTCGCTCCATGGAGGCCGCGTTTCGCGAGCTCCATGGTGCCTCCGGCGTCGCGGCCATCGAGTTCTCGTTCGCCGGCATGACCGACCGCGCCATCGTCCGCACGGGGCTCCGCGCGCTCGAGGGTCAGCCCCTCGATGACGCCGCGATCGATCGCGTGCTCGATGCCTATCTCGTTCGTCTCGGTGACGAGGTCCGTCGCACCGAGACGTACCGCGTGCATCCCGGGGTCACGTCGATCCTCGAATGGCTGCCGAAGACGGATCGCACCGCGATCGGCCTGGGTACCGGCAACATCCGCAAGGGCGCGTATGCGAAGCTGGCGCGCGGCTCGCTCGACGGCTCCTTCCCGTTCGGCGGCTTCGGCTGCGACGCGGAGGATCGAACCGAGCTCCTCCGCGTCGGCGCGCACCGCGGGGCGGCTGCGCTGGGCATCCCCGTCGCCGAGTGCCGCGTCGTCGTGATCGGCGACACGCCGAAGGACGTCGCCGCCGCGCAGGGCATCGGCGCGGAGTGCATCGGCGTCGGCACCGGCGGCTTCGAGCCAAGCGCGCTCCGTGACCTCGGCGCGCATCACGCGTTCGACACGCTCGCGCACGACGGCGTCCGCGACGCGCTGCTGAAGCCCTAGCTCTTCAGGGCAAGCTCGGCGCGTTCGAGGGCCCTGTACACCACGCCGTCCGGCGACGACGAGCTCGCGTAGAGCGTGATCGCGGTCACGTGTCCGAGCGGCAACGAAGCAGCCTCGGCAGCAAACGAGGACACGTCGACCTCCTTGCGCATGCGCGCCAGCGTCAGATGCGCGTGGTACGGCCGTGACTCTGCCGCGAAGCCCAGGCTCACCGCGCGCGCCTCGGCCCGCGTGGCGAGCGACGCCAGCTCGCCGGCGGCAACGTCGAGCACGAGGACATGCGCGCGCGCACGAGCGGGAAACCCGTGCACCCAGGGCGCGCGGACCGAGAACGATGCGGTCCCCGCGGCGAGCTCGCTCACGAACGCGCGCAGCGCGGCGAGCTGGCGGTCGTCGGTGTCACCGAAGAAGCGGAGCGTGGTGTGAAGCGTCTCGCGAGCCGCCCAGCGCGCGGCCGACAAACGCGGAGCGCCGCGCAGCCCTTCGGCCAGCGCGGCAACTCCATCGAGGAATGGGCCGTCGAAGTCGACGGCCAGGAACGTGCGAATCAAGGTTCGGTCGGTCGCGCGCTACTGCACCGTGATGGGCGTGTGCGTCGGCGTGTACTTGTTGTCGACCTCGCCGTCGACGACGCGGAGGGCATCCATACCCCAGTCATAGCCGAAGTACGTGAACTGCGCGGCCTTGAGGATGCTCTTGTAGGAGTTCTGCTTGCCGTCGATGAAGGCGCCGACGAACCGGCCCATGGCGGGACCGCTCTCGTTGACCCAGCTCTCGAGGCCGTTCGACACGAGGTCGAGGTTCTTGGTGCCGCCCTGCTTCAGCGGGATGTAGTCCTTCTCGTAGTAGTTGTACGAGACGCAGCCGTCGACCCAGAAGAGCTGGTAGCTCGACGGGAAGTCTGCGGCGGTGAACCGGCCCGGGTCCAGCGGACCGAAGCCGATGTACGAGTGACCGTTGTAGAGGAACACGTCGCTGTTCTTGATGGCGTACTTGTGCGGCTGCTGGTCGCTCTCCGAGCCGAAGTAGACGAGCATCTGGATGTTGGCCGCGTGCGGGGCGTCGGCGCCGATCTTCACGGAGACCGCG
>JAYTZB010000352.1:0-7928 GCA_043742085.1 Polyangiaceae bacterium | reverse complement strand
CTCCACGCGGTCGCTCTCGCAGCGCTCGACGGCAAGCTCGACGCGGAGCGACTTCGCGCGCTCCCGCTCGCGCGAGCGGTCGAGGAGCTGCGCGCGATTCGCGGCGTGGGTCCGTGGACCGCCGAGCACATCGTCCTCCGCGGATGCGGAGCGATCGACGAGCTGCCGACGAAGGAGCCGCGCGTGCTTCGCGGTCTCGCCGAGGCGTACGCGCTCGATGCGACGCCGACAGCGGAGGAGGCGCTGGTCATAGCCGAGCGCTGGCGTCCCTATCGGATGTGGGTCGCGGTCCTCGTCGTGATGGGCCTCCGTGGCTCCACGGGATGGAACGCGCCACGCGTCGCGTCGCGCGATCGATCGCCTTCACGATCGCGAAGTCGCGGGATCGAACACACGCGAGCGCGATCGAAGCAAATCGACACGCGCTCGTGATCCGAACGGAACCGTGACTCCCACTATGGGGCGAGCCTGGGGTTGGCCGAGCGCTCGTCACCGTAACAGGAGCAGTCCATGCGTACATTCTCGCAGCGCCTCGAGGCGCGTTCGTTCTTGCCGATCGCCGCCGGCTTCGTATCGCTCGCTGCCATGACGGGGTGCAGCGCGGGCGCCGGCACCACCACCGCGACCACGTCGCATGCGCTCAGCGAGGCGACGGCGAGCGCCGCCGACACGCAAGCCGCTGCCGCGGCGTGCTTCACGGCGTTCGACGCCTGCAAGAGCGCAGCAACTGCCGAGGCCGACGAGAAGGCGTGCAAGACGACCCTCGCTGCCTGCTTGCCCGCCGAGGCGAAGCCCGGACCACGCTGCCGCGGCAAGGGTAGAGATTGCGACGGCGGCCGTGGTCCGAAGGGCCCCGACGGCGACGGCGACGGCGACGGCGACGGACCGAAGGGCGAGAAGGGAGCGGACGGCGGCGCGGCTGGCGTACCTGGGTTCTGCAAGGACGTTCCGCTCCCCCCGCCTGCGGCCATTGCAGCGTGCAAGACGCCGCTCGACGCGTGTCTCGGGGCCGGCACCGACAAGAAGACGTGCTTCGACGGGCTGCACACGTGCGTGAAGGCAGCGTTCGACGCCGCCTTGCCTTCGAGCAGCTGAAGCGGCGCAGAGCCAGCGACGATCAATGACGACGACGAAGGCGTGTCCTCAGGGGCACGCTCTCGCGCGTTTGTAGGGCGCGCCGCTGCGGATCGCATCACAGGAGGAAGTGCACGCGCCCTTCGTTGCGCACGCGGTCCAGCGATCGGGCCCGCCGTGATCCGGGCACACCGCGGGCAGCGCCCAGCACGTGCCTGGCGCGTCATCCGAGCAGAAGTACGGCGGGCCGTCGTTGGGGAGGAGCCGTGCGCAGTAGGTCCCGTCCGGGCAATCCATGCCGGGGCCGGCCGCTGGACCGTGACCATCCCTCGTGCACTTGCGTGCATTATACCCGCATTCGCCGACGGTCATCGACGTGACGCCGGCCACGCGACGGAGGCAATCGTTCCAGTACGTGACCTCATCGCAGCCGCATACCGGGTGGGCTTCCTCATCGCAGAGAAGAGGCGCCAGCTCGCAGCGTCCGGCCACGTCTCCGCAACTGGTGCGCGCGCAGAGCTCGTTCGTGGAGCATCCGCTGTTGTCGACGCAGCGCTTGGGATCGCCAGCCATGCCGCCGTCGAAGCCCGGCGGGAGCGTGGCGAGCACGATCTGCTCGTCTGCGCAGGCCGAGGCGAGCACCACGCCGCTGCCGGCGAGCAGGAGCGTGGCGACGAGCCGCCCGACCGCGCTCATCGCGCCGGCTCCCGGGCCGCGAATCGCGCGTCACCCGCGGCGGTGAACGTGAAGCCGATGAGCGCCAGCGGTCGGACACGCGATGGAGCGAACGCGTCCATGGGGCGACCGTCGCCCTCGACCACCCAGTGCCGTGACGCAAGGTCGACATCCGCCGCGAGCATCAGCGACAGCGCGGTGCCGGCACCGATCGCGAGGTGCCCGGTGATCGACGCGGTGGCGATGGGATCGATGCGTCCGGTCGACTCGCCGAGCCGGTCCGCAGGCAGCGCGTTCGAGCGCGGCTCGACGCGGAGCACGTCGATGCCGCCACCGGCGCCGACGTCGAGCGCGAACACCGAGCTGCCGTAGACCTCGAGCCCGGCGGTGCTCCGGAACGAAGCGACGCCCACGTGAGCGAGGGCGATCTCGGCTCCGGTCTCGAACGGGAACACGTAGTGCGCAGCGAGGCCGATCGACGGGCGCACGCCGCGTCGCCATACGAGCGCGGCTCCGCCGCCCGCGCGTGCGACGACGCCGGCGCCGGATGCGTACGAGCCTGCACCTGCCATCGTCGAGAGATCGAGCGCCAGAGGCGCATGTCCTTCGGCACCACCGGCGGCGGCCCGATCGCGCGGCGGTGGAGCGTCGCCAGGCGCGACCGGAGCCGGCACGGGCGCGGGCTCCGCGACGGGCGCTGGCGGTGGCGGTGGTGGTGGTGGCGCGGGGGGAGGCTCGGCGGCGACCCGATCGCGCTCGGCGATCAGCATCGGATCGACGGCGGCCTGCACCACGTGCGCGACCTCCTCGCGGACCACCGCGGGCGGACCGTCGCGCCGCACGCTCCGCCGCACGGTGACCACGCCGGTGCGTCCGTCGACGATGGTGACGATGGCAACGTCCTTCGCGCGCAGATCGATCCCGACGCGCGCGAGCACGCTCGGGCGCGCCGTCGATCGAAAGCTCGCGTCGTCGGTGTCGATACGCCCCACGTCCTGGCTCTCCATCACGAGCGTGAGACGACCGAGCAGCTCGCGAACGGTGTCGTCGAGGCTCGCGGCGTCGCTGCCGCCTCCGGCGACGAGCACCTCGACCACGCGGCGCGCGGGCACCGGCGCCGGCGCGGCTTCCTGCGCGTGAGCCACCCGCACGCCGCCGCCCTGCGCGACGGCGACCGCGATGACCACGGCGCACGCGAGGCGCCGCATCACCGGCCCAAGGACCTCGCGACGCGTGTCTTGGCATGCACGGCGTAGGGCGTTCCGGGGTACGCGGCGAGGAGCCCGGCCCAGGCCCGGACCTCGTCGTCGCCGCGTCCGAGTCGTTCGAGCGCGGTGGCGCGACCGGCCATCGCCTCCTCACGAAGCTCGCTGGCGCCCGACGCGAGATACGCATCGAAGCGCGCCAGCGCGCCGGCGGCGTCACCGCGATCGAGGAGGAGCCTGCCGGTGGTCGCCTTCGCGAGCCGGGCCTCCGCGGTCTGGGGGAACTGCTGATCGAGCGCGTCGTAGCGGGCGATCGCCGTCGCGGTGTCGCCGTTGCGGCGCGCGGCGTTGGCAGCGTCGAAGAGCGCCGAGGCGGTCGACGGCACCGGCGCAGGCGCGAGCCCCACTGGGGAAGGCGTGCCAGGCGGGACCGCGACCGTGACCGCCGCAGGCGTGAGAGCTGCTGTTCGCGCAGACGTCACCGCGAACGCCGTGGCCGTGGCCGTGGCCGTGGCCGTGGCCGTAGCCGGGACGGCGTTGGTGACTGCCGGCGGCGCCTCGTCGGCGATCGGTGCCGGCGGCTCGATCGGCTCCGCGATCGACGCGGTCGCGAGAGCGCCGCTGGGGCCCGCGAGCGCGGCGGCTCCAGCCGTGTTCGCGGGCCCGGGCGCGGTGGCTCCAGACAGCGAACCACCGGCGGGGTGCGTGACCTCCTGCGAGCTGCCGCGGAGGCCGAGCCAGATGCGCCCGGTCAGGCCGGTCGCGCCGGCAGCGCCCGCGGCCATGACGGCGGCGGCGACCAGCAACACGAGCGCGGTTCGTCGCGGTCGGCGGCGGAGGCCGGGAATCGCGTCGGGGCCGATCGCCATCACCGCGCCCGGCGTCGCGATGGGGGACGCACCCGATGTGGTCGCGGCGGGCCCGGCGATCATCGCAGGCATCGCCGTCGTCGCGGCCATCGCCGCCATCGCGGGCGGAGGAGCCGTGATCGGACGAGGCGCGGCGAGCGCGCCCTGGACGAGATCGAGCAGCGCCGACGGGCGATCCTCGCTGTCCAGCTCGGCTGCGAAGTCTGCGCGCAGCACCACCTCGGCGCGGCACGCCGCACAACGATCGAGATGCGCGTCGAGGCGTGCGCGCTCGTCGGTCGTGAGCTCGCCGCGCTCGTCCTTGTCGAGGAGCTCCTCGGGATGGAGGTCGACGACGCTCATCGTGACACCTGTCCGATCTGCCCGACGTCGAGCAGCTCGAGGAGATCGGGCTGACTCTCGATGGTCTTGCGCAGCGACTCCTTCGCGAGACGGAGGCGGCTCCGCACCGTGTTCAGCGGAGCGCCGCTCTGCACGGCGATCTCGTCGAGGGACCAGCCGAGGACCACGCGCATCGCGAGCGCTTCGGCCTGCTCGGCCGGCAGCTCTGCGAGCAGCTCGCGAAGGACCTCCTTGCGCCGCTGCGAGGCCATCTCTTCGCCCGGCTCGAGCGCCGACGACGCGACGGCGTCGGGCTCGGCGGCGGCATCGCGACGCGAGCCCTCGATGCGCGAGCGGCGGCGAGCGCCGATGGCGGTCCGCACCGCGATGGTGGTGGCGTAACGAGCAGGGTCACAGTCGCCGCGAAACGCGGGGAGCGCCTGGATGAACCCGATGAGCGCTTGCTGCGCGACGTCGTCGACATCCGGATGCCCGCCGCCGAGGACGGCGCGCACCACGCGCACGACGCGCGATGCGAGGCTGCGCAGGAGCCGGCTCGTGGCCGCGGCGTCTCCGGTCGCCGCCTGGCGGGCGAGCGCGATGGCGTCGAGGGTCGCCGCGTCGGCGATCACCCTCCCCGCGCTGTCCGTCTCGGTCGCCAAGCTGAGCTCCGCCATGCCTCGGTAGCAAGAGTGCCTGGCGGCGTGAAAAAGGATCACCCGACGACGTCGTTTTCCCGCGCCGGGCCGCCGTTTCGTGCGGAAAGGTGGGGTGCTCGAGCCTGGTCGGAGGGCTCCGAGATCGCGCGTATCTACCGGGAATGACGCGAGAACTAGCTCGACGTGCGGCGCGCGAACGCCGCGAGCCGGCGCGGCCGGGTCAGGGTCTCCTTTTCCGGCCGGGCGAGCGCCTTCACGGCGAGCTCGAGGCGAAGGGCCTCGCCCTTCGACCGGCAGCGGCGGACGGCGCAGACCTCGAGAGGCCCCCTTCCCCGCGTGTACTTCGCGCCCTTGCCGGCGTCGTGGAGCGCGATCCGCTCGGCGACGTCCTTCGCGATGCCGGTGTAGAGCGACCCGTCGGAACAGCGTGCAAGATACACGAACCAGAGATCCACGCGGCTGCTGGTCATCGCGACGGCTTGCCCCGGGCCGGCCCACGTGACCCCGGCGTGTGCGTGCTCGGACCGGCGGCCTTCGCGCCGGAGCCTCCCGCGTCCGCCGAGGTCGACGGCGCCGGCGCCCGCGCGGCAGCTTCGCCGCCGTACGCTGCTTCGGCCGCCGTTGCGGTCGGCGCCGGCTGCCCCGCAGCCGCCGGCGGAGCCCTTCGCCCGATCGCCAGGAAGACGAGCGTGAGCCCGAGCGTCGCGACAGACGCGAGCAGCCCGACCAGCACGACGAGGCCGAAGCGCGCGGGTCGCGGCGCCTGGCTAGCGATCGCCGGCAATGTGACGACGGCGGTGCCGGTCGGCCAGGTGCCAGGCTCGCCCGGAAGACCAGGCGGCGGCGGCGACGAGCGCAGCGGGAGCGCGAGTGCGCCAGGAGGACCGAACACGCCCGCCGGACCGAGCATGGGCGGCCGGACGGACGGGCTGCGCGGACCGAGCGCGGCGGGCGTCGCCGGCACACCGGCCATCGGGATGCGCGCCGTCTCGACCTCCGGCGCCAGCGAGGCGTCGGTCGCGTCGTCGGGCGTGGGCTGCGGCATCGTCGAGCGGACGTAGGTGCGGATCCTCGCCGACATCTCCACGCGTACGTCGGCGAAGAGAGCGGCGGTCGTGGCGGCGATCTCCGTACTGCGCACAGGCTCGCCGCACGCGCCGATGTACGCCTCGAGCGCGTCGCGCATCTCGGCAGCGGTCTGGTATCGCTCGCGGGGATCGCGCTGGAGGGCCCGCATGGCGACCACCTCGAGCAGCGGATGGACGTTCGCGACCTCGGCGGAGAGCGGCGGGAAATCCATGGTCAAGAGACGATGGAGCCGCTCGGAGGACTGCACGCCGGTGATGAGCCGGCGGCGCGCGATCATCTCCCACAGCACGATGCCCATCGCGAAGAGATCGGCGCGCCGATCGACGATGCCCGACATCGCGTGCTCGGGCGCCATGTACGCGAGCTTGCCTTTGACCGAGCCCGCCGCCGTGCTCACCACGTTGAGGGTCGCCTTCGCGATCCCGAAGTCGACGACCTTGACGTGTCCGTCGTAGGTGACGAAGAGGTTGTGCGGGCTGACGTCGCGGTGGACGATCTGGAGCGGCGTGCCGTCGTAATCGCAGAGCTCGTGCGCGTAGTGGAGACCGGCGAGCGCGTCGGACGCGATGCGCGCCAGGTGACCGTGCGACAGATAGCGGCTCTCGCGCCCCATCGCGACCAGCAAGCGGTGGAGGGGCTGCCCTTCCAGGAACTCCATCGCCAGGAAAAACGAGCCGTCGTGGACCCCGACGTCGTAGGTCTGAACGACGTTCGGGTGGTTGAGGCGCATGGCGAGGCGCGCCTCGTCCATGAACATCCCGGCGTACTCCTGGTCGAACGCGCGCGGGCACTTGAGGACGACCAGCTTCTTGGCGCCGAACGGCCCCGTGGACAGCGCCAGGAACACGTCCGCCATGCCGCCCGATCCGAGCCGGTCGAGCAGCGCGTAGCGCCCGAATTCACGGAGCGCGGACGCGGTCGATGGCGCCGCCGACGCTGCTGGGCTCGCCGCAGGATCCGACTTCCGCGAAGTCACGCATCGAGCCTATCACTCGGCGCGGAAAGGCGCCGGCTGCAGGTGCCCGCTGACCGCCGCGCGCGCTCAGCGACGTCGCGAGCGCCGGCGTCGCACGAGGATGCCGAGCGCCAGGAACGTCAGCGCCACGGCCGTGAGCGCGACCGGCGAGAACGCCGATCGCGGCGGCACGCGCTTCGAGGTCGAGCAGCCGCCGCCCGCGGCCGTGAAGTACGGAACGGCATCGCCGGGGACCACGGTCACGTCGACCTGCGCGGCCGGGCTGAGCAGCTTGCCGTCGTCGGCGCGGACCTGGAACGTGAGCTTCACCGTTTCGCGTCCCACGTCGGGCGCGTTGAAGGTGGCCGTCGGACCGAGGTCGGTGACGAGGTCGACCGGCGGTCCCGCGATCTGCGTCCAGACGAACTCGAGCGGCTTGTCCATCGGGTGCGTGCCGCTGCCGCTCAGCGCGACGGCCGCCTTGGACTTCACCGTCACGGGATCACCGGCCGACGCCGTGGGCCCCTTGGGATCACATTTGTCGGCGTGCTTGACGAACGACCAGAACGGCTTGCTCGAGATGCCGTCGAGCTCGAGGTCGTCGACGTCCCAGCCCGGCGCGCCGGCGAAGCGATTGCCGCTCGCGGTGCGGAAGCGGATCATGACGCTCTCGGGATGCGCGCCGAGATCGACCTTGATGCGCGAGGTCACCCACTGATCGGGGTAGCCCGCGCTCTTGTTGCCGTACGCGCGGCGGCCTTCGAGGGTGCTGTCGCCGCGTCCGGAGGCGAGCGTCGATGTGTAGTCGACCGTGCCGACCTCCGCGAGATCGCGCCAGGTCTTGCCGCCGTCGGCGCTGACCTCGACGACGCCGCCGTCGAGATCGGCGTTGCCCTGTCGCGAGATGCGGAACGACCAGCGATGCCGGAACGCGAGCTCGAACGCCGAGCCGTCGATGGTGAACTTGGGCGACGTCAGCACCTGCTCGGCGGAGACCGTGTTGTTGGGCACCGACCAGTAGCCGTCGGCGGTGGCGCCGGTGCGCGCCCAGGGGAGCGCCATGCCCATCACCTCGTCGCCC
>JAYTZB010000351.1:0-4770 GCA_043742085.1 Polyangiaceae bacterium | reverse complement strand
ACCGCGAAGGCCATCGGCGAGCCGCGCCCGACGCCTCCGCCCGATCGCGTCGCCGAGGCGCTCGCCGTGCTCCTCTCGAGCACACCACGCACAGTCGTCTGGGACGACCTCGACGAACGCTCCGCGCCGCTCGCCGACATCATTCGCCGCTTCGCTGCGCATGACGGACCCGCTCGCCTCGTCATCGTCTCGCGTCGCTTGTTCACCATGCCCGAGGCGGCGTTCCGCGCGCCCGCGTACGAGGTCCTCCCGCTCTCGCACCACGATGCGGTGCGCCTCGTCCGCGCGCTCGAAGAGGAACGCGGACGTACGCTGGCCGACGACCTTGCCGAGGCTACCGCCGGCAACCCACTCCTCCTCAAGGTCGCGCTCGCCGAGGCCGCGCTGCCGCGCGTCGAGGCCAACGCGGAAGGCGCGCTCCGCCGCTCCGTCGCGGAGCGCGCGAAGGGACCCGCGCGGAAGGTGCTCGCGCTCCTCGCCGCCGCGGCTGGTCCGCTCGACGAAGCGCAGGTGGTGAAGGCCCTCGGCCGAGGCGCACGCGAGGCCGTCGACGAGCTCCGCAAGCACCTGCTCGTCGTCCGCGAGGACGCGCGCATCGCGCTCGCGCCCCCGGTGATGTCGCTCGCGCAAGAGGCCCTCGGCACGCCGGACGCCGTGATCTGGAAGACACTGGCGACGCTTGCGGAGCAGGCGCTCGCTGCCTCGGGGCACGACGACGCCGCGCTCGTCCTCGCGGCACGCGCGCAGCTTGCGCTGGGCGACGTGGATCGCGCGCTACGCCTTCTCCGCGAGCATGCCATCGCACGCGCTGCGGCGCCGACCGCGGCGATGGAGCGTGTGCTTCGCGACGTCGCATCATGCTCGCCCGCTCACGCAACGATGTCGTTGCGCCTCCTCGCGCGCGAGCTCCTGCGCGTCGGTGATTACGAGAGCGCACGTCTCACGCTCGACGAGCTGCCCGCGCCTGCATCGCGCGACGAGGCGGAGCGCGTCGCGCTGCTCCGCGCCGAGTGCCACATCCGCGCCGGCGAGCCGGAGGCGGCGCAGCGTGCCCTCGATGCGCTCGAGCGCATCGTCGCGCGCGCGGACGCCAGCGCGAGCGCCGCCGCGTCCAGCGCGGCTCCAAAGAGCAACGCCGACGCGAAGAGCAAGGCGCGGCCCTCCGTTCCGGCCCTCGCCGCCGCGAACGCAGCGAAGGCAGCGAGCGCAGACACCGCGGTCAGCGCCGGCGTCGTGCTCACGCTGGCGCAGCTCGCGATCCTCCGAGGTGAGCTCGCTCCTGCGCGGGCCACGCTCGTCGCGCTCGCGCCGCGCACCACCGACGTCCCGCAGCTCGAGGCACGGCGGGCCGTCGAGATCGCGGCGAGCCATCTCTACGAGGAGCGCTACGAGCTCACGCACGCCTGGACCTCCCGCGCGCGCGCCGCACAGAAGGCCGGCGGCGTTCCCGTGGAGCGCGTCGTCACCATCCTCGACGTCCACGCCCTGCTCGGCCTCGGTGAGGTCGATCGCGCCGAGGAGGTCCTCGCCCGCGAGACCCGGGGTCGCCCCGGCCCGGCCCACGGCGCCCTCGAGATCGCGGCGCTCGTTCGTCGCGGCGAGCTCGTTCGCGCGCTCGAGGTCGGCGACGTCGCCATCGCCGCGCTCGATCGCCGTGCCGATCGCCTCTTCCGCTCCGTGCTCGCGCGCGACCTCGCGCGAGCCTGCATCGGGACGGGGCAGCTCGCGCGCGCCGATCGCATGCTCGGCCTCGCCGAGTCCGCCGGCGACGACCCGGGCCTCGCCGCGCTGCGCCCGATCTGTGACGCCGAGCGCGCGAGGCTCGCAGAAGCCGAGGGCGACGCGGCGCGCGCCGCCATCAGCATCGAGCGCGCCTTCGCGCGGATTCCCGGGTCACCGTTCGTGGCAATCGACCGGGACGTCATGGAGGGGCGAACGCACGCGAACGCGAACGCGAACGCGAGCACCGACGACGCGGCGAGCGCGATGCCGCCCGTCGCCCATGCGTACGCGGCGCTGCGTGGCGCCGAGCTCGCGCTCGAGCAAGGGCATCTCGAGGCAGCGCTCGCAGGCGCCGAGCTTGCCGAGCGTTACCACGCGACCGCGCGCCTCTGGTACGAGACGGCGCGCGCTCGCCTCGCGCGCGCCGAGGCGCTCACGCGGCTCCATGCCGTCGCTGCCACCGAGGTCGAGCGCACCAAGCTCCGCGAGCACGCTGGCCGCGCGCTCGACGGCTGCGAGGAGATCGCCACCGCGCAGGGCTACGAGCCCATCCTCGCCAGCGCGGGCATCGTGCGCGCCGCGCTCGAGGAGGCATCAGGCGATCTCGCCGCCGCCGGTCGTGCCATCGAGGGCGCCGTGCGCCACGCCGGCGAAGGCCTCGACGCGCCGCTGGCGCGGGCAGCGGCTCGCCTCGGCGTCGCGGCCCGCGAGCCTCGCGGCGCCGGGCCTCGCCCGCATGCTGCGCGCATCGCGCGGCTCGGTCTCCTTCGCAGCGCCGACGTGGTCTGGCGCGTGGGCGCTCGCACGTATCTCCGCAATCGAGGCGACGCTGCGCCCGAGCCCGTGGCCTGCACCGTCGACATCGAGGACCGCCGCGTCCGAGTCGCCGACGGCAAGGAGATCGAGCTGCCCGAGCAGCGCCTCGCGCTCCTCTCCGCGCTCGCCGAGTCCGGCGACATCGGCGCATCGCTCGAGGAGATCTTCGCGCGCGTCTGGGGCGGCAGCTTCCACCCGCTACGGCATCGCAATGCCGTCTACGTCGCGCTCGCCCGCCTCAAGGAGAGCCTGCGGCCTTTCGCGCGCGACGTCCGCATCACGCACGACGGCGATCGCTATCGCCTCGCGGGTCCGCTCCCGGTCGCGGTCCGCCGCCGCGCGCCTTCGCCGACCTGACACGAGCTGCGGTCAGCGACGGAAGCGATCCGTCGCGGCCACCAGCTCGTGGACGATGCCCACCTCGCTCGCGGCATGCCCCGCGTCCGGGACGATGCGGAGATCCGCCTCCGGCCACGCGCGATGGAGGTCCCACGCGCTCTTCGCCGGGCACACCACGTCGTAGCGACCCTGCACGATGACGCCCGGGATCTTGCGCAGCTTGTCGACGTTCGCCTTCGCGAGCAGCTCGCGGCCGCCCGTGAGCCAGCCGTCGTTCACGAAGTAGTGGGACTCGATGCGCGCGAAGGCCAGCGCGAACTCGTCGCCCGCGGTGCGCGCGATCAGCTCCGCATTGGGAATGAGGCAGCTCGTCCGGCCCTCCCACACGCTCCACACCTTGGCCGCCGCGCTCTGCACCGCCGGGTCGGCCGACGTGAGGCGCTTGTAGTATGCATGCAACAGGTCGCCCTGCTCGGCCGCGGGAATGTGCCCGATGTACTCCTCGAAGGCGTCGGGATAGAGCCAGCTCGCGCCCTGCTGGTAGAACCACTGGATCTCCTCGCGACGCAGCAAGAAGATGCCGCGCAACACGAGCTCGGTGACGCGCTCGGGATGCGTCTCCGCGTAGGCGAGCGCGAGCGTCGAGCCCCACGAGCCGCCGAACACCTGCCACCTCTCGATGCCGAGATGAGCGCGCAGCATCTCGATGTCCGAGACCAGGTCCCACGTCGTGTTGTCGACGAGCGACGCGAAGGGCGTGCTCCGACCGCAGCCGCGCTGATCGAAGAGAACGATGCGATACACCGCGGGATCGAAGTAGCGCCGGTGCTTCGCCTCGGTGCCGCCGCCGGGGCCGCCGTGCAGGAACACCACGGCCTTGCCGTTCGGGTTTCCGCTCTCCTCGTAATAGAGCTCGTGCACGGGCGACACCTTCAGGCGTCCGGCGCGATGCGCGTCGATGTCGGGATAGAGCGAGCTACGGCCTTCCGTCATGCGCGCCTCTCTACCATCGCCGCGTCCTCACGGACAGGCGGCGATGCTGCGGATCCAGTCGTCGAGGACCTTCACGCCCGGCTCGTCGACGCGGGTCGAGGCGAGGGGCGGCATCCGGTTGATGGTCGCGGAGTGCGGCCGCACCGAGACGAGCGACGTCTCCGGCATGCCCGGCGTGATCAGCTTCGCGCCGGCCACCCCGAGATCGCCCCCCTGCGGGGTCACGCTGCAGGTCTTGGTGTCGACGAACGCGGTGCCGAAGCGAAGATCCATGGTGCCGCCGCCCGGTCCCTTCGGACGATGGCAGTTCGAGCAGTTCGAGTGGATGTACGCGCGCGCGCGCTGATCCGCTGCGACGGTCGTGCCGTAGGGATCCGGGTACGCCGCGAGCTGCTCCACCGGCTTGCCGAGCGGCTTGTCGAAGAGGCCGATGTGCTCGAACGTCTTCAGCTGGTTCGAGATGCGGTTCGTTGCGGGATACACGTAATCGCCGTTGAGCTGACCGAGCTCGAGGCCGAGCGAGCGCCCCGCGGCCTCGGAGTGGCAGGTCACGCACTCGCTGCGGCTGGGGAAGGTCCACGACTGCGTGCCGAGGTCCTTCTTCTTGCCCGCCTGGAGCAGGACGGCATCGCTCTGATCGTCGAGCCACTCGTAGGTGTAGCCGTTCCACCCGCCGTCGTCGTGACGCATGAAGAGGCGCGTCTCGATGCGCTTGCCGCCCACCGAGAACTCCTTGACGAGCACGGTGCCGTTCGGAAAGTCGAAGTCGCCGTCGGCGTCGCTCACCGTGATGCTCTTGCCGTCGGGGAGAGCCACCCAGCGCGCCTTCTGGGCGCCGTCGCTCCACAGCGGAGCGTTCACGCCGTACGGAACGAGGCCGGCGGCCGGCTTCCGGGGATC
>JAYTZB010000350.1:0-1518 GCA_043742085.1 Polyangiaceae bacterium | reverse complement strand
TGGTCGCAGATCGGGCAGCGTGCGTAGACGGCGGGCTCGAGATCGGGTGTGCTCATAGTTCCTCCGTCATGACCAATCTGGGTAGGCGTAGATGCTCTTACCGCCGCAAACGTAAAGCACCTGTCCGGTTATCGTGCGCGAATGCTCCCCGGCGAGGAAGACCACCGCGTTGGCGATGTCCTGTGGTGTGCCCAGTGTGCCGGAAGGCACGCTCGTCAGAAGGCGCTGGAGGGCCTCCTCGTCGCGGTCCCGGAGCATGGGCGAATTGATGAGTCCCGGCGCCACCACGTTGAGTCGCACGCCTTTGGACGCCATCTCGATGGCGAGGGCGCGCGTCATCCCGACGACGCCCGCCTTGGCGGCCGCGTAGGCGCTTTGGCCCCACCAGCCGAGCCAGGCGCGCGAGGCGATGTTGATCACGGATCCCGTGCCAGCCTCGCGCATCGGGCCGAGCGCCCGGCGCGTGCAGTGCAGCACGCCGTCGAGGTCGATCGACGTCACCCTGTCCCAGAAGACATCGGTGACGTTCCGGATCCCCGCGTTGCCGTTCACTCCCGCGTTGTTGACCAGCACGCTTACCGCGCCCTGCTCGGCCTCGACGCGATCGAACATCGCGTCGACGGAGGCCGAATTGCTCACGTCGGCGAGCGCGTAGGAGGCGTGGCCGCCGTGCGATTCGATCTCGGCGACTATGACCGCGGCTCGGGTCTCGTCTAGGTCGTTAATCACGACGTGATATCCCGCCCGGGCCAATTCTGCGCTGATCCCGGCCCCAATGCCCTGGCCCCCTCCGGTGACGAGGGCGATCTTGTTCGTTTCTTCGGTCATCGCAGGCTCCTAAGCGGTGAGAGACGAGAACAGCTGACGACCGCCGTCTGCGTAAAGCACTTGCCCGTTGATGTACGAGGACAGGTCACCGAGCAAAAAGGCCACGACGTCAGCGACATCGGCGCTGCCGATATCGAGAGCAAGTGGCCCCCGCTGTGACCCGGCCTCGCCGACCAGGGCCTCGGGGACGCAGACGACGTTGACTCGTCCGGTCAGATGACGGCGCACCGCGATCGACCGCGCGAGCGTCACCGCGCTGGCGCCGACTAGAGCGGCCGAGACGTCGGGGCCTTCCGTGCCGATCCAGCCGTCGCCGATCACCAGGGCGGTCGGCGCATTGCGGCCGTTGATGACCCGGTCGAGCGTAGGGAATAACTCGGGATAACCAAGTTCGGCACCGGTGAGGACGATGAGAAGAGGTCCTTCCGCGGTTCTGAGCTCGAATAGCTCGCTCAGACGGCGCGGCGACGCCCCGAGCACCAAGGCGACGTGTTCGGGAAGCTCGGCGAGTGCCGCAGGCAGTTCGCTCGGCCAGACGGTGAGATCGGTCATGGTCACCCTCAGTCCTTCGTGAGCACGGTCACGGCGCACGCGCCGTTGTCGAAGCCGGAGGCGCCGCCGCCGGTGACGTGAGCGAGGGCTGCTCGGGCATCTTCGCGCTGGCGGGCGCCCGCGCGGCCGGTCAACTGG
>JAYTZB010000349.1:0-1672 GCA_043742085.1 Polyangiaceae bacterium | reverse complement strand
CCCTTCGGCAGCGCCGACACCTGGACGGTGGCGCGTGCCGGTGGCGCAGCGGTGAATCGCTTCGCGTAGGCCTGGTTCACGGCCTGGAAGTCGCCGAGGTCCACGAGGTAGATGGTGGTCTTCACGACATCGCCGAAGCCGCAGCCCGCGGCCGCGAGAACGGCACCGAGGTTGTCGAGGACTCGCTCGGTCTGTGCGGATATGTCGCCCGTGACGAGCTCGCCGGTCGCCGGATCGATCGGCACCTGACCGCTCAGAAAGACGAGGTCACCCGCGTGGATCGCCTGAGAATACGGGCCGATCGCGGCGGGAGCATCGGTGGTGGAGATGGCCTTCATCCCGCCCACTCTCGCACGGCGCGCCGCTCTGCGACAAGGCGCGGCCGGCCGTGCCGATGCTACGCTAGCGACGATACGTCGTGCTGGTGTGCTCGTGGTCTGCGCCTCGTCCGCGGCCCTGCTCGCGCTCGCAACCGTCGACGGATGCAGCGCGTTCGACGACACCACGACCGAGGTCTCCGACGCAGCATCGGCCAACGAGGGAGAAGCGGACGCCGACCGCGGCGGCGTCGACGCGCGCCCGCAAGACGCAACGTCGACGCATGCGTTCACGCCGATCTATGCGCGCGGCTACGGCAGCACGGTCGATGGCGGCCCGGGCACCGTCGTCCCGACCGGCATGAGCGTCGACACGAGCGGCGGCGTGATCATCGCCGGTAGCTACAGCGGCGGGCCCGTGGACGTCGGCAATCACGCGCTCCCGTCACCCAGGGGCGGCGACGCGTTCCTCGTGCAGCTCGACGGCTCCGGAAACCACCTTGCGTCGGGCGTGTTCGGCGACGACGCCTTGCAGAAGGGCGGCGAAGTCGTGGGCTCGGCTGGCAGGATCTTCGCCAGCATGACGTTCGACGGCACCATGACAGTTCGGCGCGTTGTTCTCGTTCACTGCCCCGGAGGTCACCCAGGTCACCCATCTCGCGCTCGGCGCCGCAGACTCGGTGATCACGGTCGGCGACTGGAAGAACGGCATCAAGCCGCAGAGCTACGCCTCCTCCTACACGCGCGGCTCGACCCTCCCGGGCCTCGCCATCGCGAGGGTGCTGAGCGGCGGCAACACCGACGTCGTTCACGTCGACTATTGCCCCGACAACACCACGTGCATCGCCAACGCGCTCGCGTCCAACGCCGCCGGCGAGCCTCTCCTCGGCGGACGATTCAAGGGGACCATCAACGGCTTCGCCTTCGACGGCGGCACCATCACCGCCGGCAGCGACGACGATGCCTACCTCATCAAGCTGGACGCGCTCCTGAACCCGCAGTGGCTCGTCGCGTTCGGCGGAAACGGCACGCAGGAGGTCAGGGCCATCGCCGCCGTGCCCCAGACGAACGACTTCGTGGTGGCGGGCATCTTCTCGGGGTCGTTCACGGCTCCCGGCGAGCCGCCCGTCGGTGCCGTCGATCAGGGTTCCGACATGTTCGTCATGCGCATCGGCGCATCGGGCAAGGTGATCTGGGCGAAGACGTTCGGCGGCGGCGGTGACGACGTCGTGCGCGGCATCGCCGTCGACAGGGACGCCAACGTCTTCCTCACCGGCGACTTCCACGGGCCGAATCTGAGCTTCGGTGGCGACGCGCTCGTGAACGCCGACATCATCGGCAAGGGCACACGCGAC
>JAYTZB010000348.1:0-8477 GCA_043742085.1 Polyangiaceae bacterium | reverse complement strand
GACGCAGCGTCTTGATCACGACGGGCACCGCGAGGCCCTGGTGCTTCGCCAGCCAGACCTCGCTCATGCCTCCCTCGCCGAGGAGACCCCATACGTCGTAGCCGGGGACGGCGAGGCCGTTCATGGGCCGATACTACCCTTTCCGCCGGCGTATTTCGCGCGACCGATCGTCCGAGCATCGGTGATAGATCTCGACGCCATGAAGACTGCGTCCTCCTCCGTGGTGCTCGTGATCGCCCTCGCTCTCTCCCTGGTTCTGGGTGGCTGCGGCCCGAAGTGGGTCGTCGTCAAGCAGGCGAACCCGACGCCGATGAGCGCCACGTCCAGCTTCCGCGTCGAGAAGGCGGTCTTCGACCCCAACTTCCACGTCGGCAACAAGACCGAGCAGGAGTGGCTCGCCGAGGCGAAGGCCGAGAAGAAGGACAACTGGGACGGCGACAAGGTCGCGATGACCGAGAAGTTCACCGACGGCTTCGTTGGCGCGCGTGAAGGCCTGGTGATGGCGGCCACGTCGGGCGCGGGCATCTTCAGCGTGCGCGCGCGCTTCGTGCAGTACGACCCCGGCTACTATGCCGTCGTGTCGAGCGCGCCGGCCACGCTCGAGGCCGACATCGATTTCGTCGACGGCACCGGCGTGGTGCTCGACACGATCCGCGTTCGCTCGCGCCAGGGCGGCTTCTCCGCGGGCGAGGGCGCACGTCGCTGCGCGCAGGAGATCGGCGCCATCTCCGCGAAATACCTGAAGCAGCGCGTCGGTATGTGAGCGCCGCGACGTGAGCTCAGCGCGCCGGTCGCGGCCGGCGCATCGAGACGAGCGCGATCACCATCGAGAACGCGATCACGTACGACAGGAAGTACGCGACCATCAGCGACACCAGCTTGAGCGCGGGGACGAATCCCTGGCGCTCGGTGTCGGCGGTGCTCTGGACGATGCCGACCGGGCCCGAGAGCTCGGGCTTCTCGGTGGCCGTGAACATGCGCACGAGCGAGCGCACGGTCGTGACGAGCAGCTTGCCGGGCGTGATCGCGCCGACCACGGCCGCGCGTCCGAGCCCGACGGATGCCTGCTCGGAGAACGGTCCCACCCTGATCTTGCCGGCCTCCGGCGTCGCCTCGACCGTGAGCCTCTCCCCGCCGCGGTCGACCACGACGTGGACGGTCTCGCCCGGATGGGCCGCGACGGCGCGCTTCAGCGTGTCCCAGTCGTGGATGTCCTGACCGTCGAGCGCGAGCACGCGATCACCGGTCTTGATGCCGGCGCGATCGGCGGGTCCGCCGGGAGCCACCTGCACGCGCATGCTCTCCTCGTCGATGCGGGTCTCGCCGCCCGCGAGGAACGAGCAGCCGACGAGGAGGCTCGCCGCGAGGTACCAACCCACGATGCCGCCGAGCGCGCGCGCGAACGCCAGGCCGATACGCTGGCGAGGGGCGCCGGGCCGCGCGCGATACGCGTCGCGGAAGCTCCGCTCGCCGAACGGGAAGCCGGCGATCCAGCGGCCGACCGCCAACAGCGTGAACGCAACGGCAGCGGCGCTCGCAAGACTGAAGAGCGCGAGGACGACGTTCACGGCATCGAGCCGTGGAGGATCGTCATGTCGTCACCGACGATCCAGACGTCGTTCGCGGAGCTGCCCCAGACCGCGGACAGGCCGGCGGTGGTCGGCGAAGGCACGATGGTGACGTCGCCCGTGCCGTGCCAGCTCATGATGCGACCCTTGTCGCCGACGAAGAGAACGTTGTCGGTCGCGGTCCCCCAGATGCCCCACACCGCCTGATCGACGCGCTCGGGTGTGTCGCGTTCCTCGTGGAGGGAGAGCGAGAGAGTGATGTCGTTCTGCACGAGCCACACGCCGTTGTAGTTGGCGCCGATGAAGAAATTGTAGCTCGAGCCCGGCGGTCCCCAGATCGATCGGAAGCGGCGCTTGCGATTGACGGGGTCGTACTCGGGTACCCACATGCTCGGGTCGCGATAGAAGACCGTGGTGTCGAGATCGCACGCGGCGCCGAAGTGCGTGGCGTCGTTGCCCCAGAGCGCGTCGACCACGGGCGCGAACGCGTCGTCGGGATGCACGCTCGGCTCCGGCGTCGCGAACGGGTTCTTCTCGAGCGTGACGAGGAGGTACCAGTCCTTGGTGGCGGTCTTCTTGTAGACCTTGCCGTTGAGCCCGGCGATGAGCACGAAGTCCTTCGTCCCCCAGACGGCGGTGAGGCCGTCGTTGAACTCGCGCTCCTCGACCAGCCGTTGCCGTCGTAGTGCATGAGGATGCCGCGCGCGGCCTCCGCGAGGACGCCGACCGCGTAGACGCCGTTCGGGGCGCGTCCCCAGACCTTCGCCATGAGCGCGCCGGTGGTGGTGCCGGCCTTCGTCCACGACTGGCCGTCGTAGTGGAGCATCGTGCCGTTCTCGCCGACGGCGTGGATGTCGTTGCCGGCGAACCCGAACACGCTGCTCAGCGAGCCGCCGTCGTGGACCTGCTGCACGATCGTGAAGTTGCTCGCGGTGCCGCCGTCGAGATCGCCCGCCTCGTCACCGCCGTCTCCACCGTTGGCCGCCGCGCCGCCGTCGCCGACGTTGGCCACACGCAGCTCGGAGCAGGCGCCCAGGCCAAGGGCCCCCGCTGCGAGGGCAGCGCCGATCAGGAACGGCAGGGAGGAGGCGAGCGTCCGCACCCTCTGACTCTAGCCCATCCTCTGGGCGGAGGCTCGGAGGCTCAGTGCGCCGAGCTCTTCACGTGCTCGGCGTACGCGGCCTCGTCGAGGAGCTGGTCGGTCGAGCGCGCATCGGCGGCCTCGATGGTGATCATCCAGCCCTTGGCGTAGCAGTCCTCGTTGACGAGCTCGGGCTTCGCGTCGAGGTCCTTGTTGATCTCGACCACCTTGCCGCTGACCGGCGCGAAGAGATCGCTCAGGGTCTTGACGCTCTCGATGGTGCCGAACGTCTTGCCCGCCGCGATCTCGTCGCCGACCTTCACGTCGAGGTTCACGAGCGTGATGTCACCGAGCTGCTCGACGGCGAACGCCGTGATGCCGACCGTGACACGGTTGCCTTCGGTCTTCGTCCACTCGTGATCCGTCGTGTACTTGAGGCCGGCGGGGATGTTCATCTGGCTGTTGTCTCTCTCTTCTCGTTGTTCGACGCGCTGCTCAGGCGCGCTTGTAGAAGGGCGTCTTGACGACCACCGCTTCGATGTTCTTGCCGCGGCAATCGACCAGGAATTTCGAGCCGATCGCGGTGAGGGCCGCAGGCAGGTAGCCGAGGCCGATGCTCTTGCCGACGGTGGGGCCGGGGCTGCCGCTCGTGCAGATGCCGACCTCTCTCCCGTCCATGTCGCGCAGCGGATAGCCGTGGCGCGCCACGCCGCGTCCGGTGACCTCGAAGCCCACGAGCTTGCGGGGCAGGGGAGCGGCCTTCACCGCCTCGAGCGCGGCCTTGCCGACGAACAGCGCCTTGTCCATCTTCACCACCCAGCCGAGGCCGGCCTCGATCGGGTTGGTGGTGTCGTCGATGTCGTTGCCGTACAGCGAGAGGCGCGACTCGAGGCGCAGCGTGTCTCGCGCGCCGAGGCCCGCGGGCTTCAGGCCGAGCGGCTTGCCGAGCTCGAGGAGCTGGTCCCAGAGCGCCGGCGCGTCGTTCCACGCGCAGAAGATCTCGACGCCGTCCTCGCCCGTGTACCCGGTACGCGCGACGGTGCACTTCACGTTGGCGACGACGGCGTCCCGGAAATGGAAGGACTTCAGCTCGTGCAGCTTCGCGGCGTCGCTGCCGGCGAGCGCGAGGACTTCGAACGCCTTCGGGCCCTGGAGCGCGATGAGCGCGGTCTCGTCGGTGCGATCCTCGAACTCGCAGTGGTCCTTGGCGGCGTTCTCGAAGACCGCCTTCATCTTGGCGTGGTTCGACGCGTTGCAGACGATGAGCCAGCGGTCCTGCGCGGCGCGATAGACGATGAGGTCGTCGAGGATGGTGCCCTGCTCGTTGCACGCGGCCGTGTAGAGAGCCTGCCCGTCGACGAGCTTCGACGCGTCGTTGGTGATGAGGTAGTCGACCACCTGCGCCGCGTACGGCCCGCGCATCTCGAGCTCGCCCATGTGCGAGACGTCGAAGAGCCCGGCGGCGGTGCGCACCGCCTGGTGCTCGTCGACGATGCCGGTGTACTGCACGGGCATGTCGAAGCCCGTGAACGGCACCATGCGCGCGCCGAGCGCGACGTGGCGATCGTGGAGTGAGGTCTTGCGCAGCGTCGCGACGGCGGGGTCGGTCATGGCCGGACAGGACCCTAGCCGACCGGCGCCGCAGTGTCAGCCGGGTCGTTCCGCGAGCGCCTCCTCGGCGGCCGCTGCCGTGGCTGCTACTCGGTCGCGGCTGCGATCTCGAGGACCTTGACGACGTACGCGGCGCCGAACGTGCGGCGCGCGAAGTTGCGGAGGGCCTTGCCGCCGGTCGAGGTCTTCCACGCCGCGTAGTATGCGTCCTGCGTGGCCGACGCGAGCGACGGCAGCGCAGCGCCGGCCCGGTAGAGCCCCATCGCGCGCTCCGCCTCCCACGCGAGGAATTCGCGAAATTGCGTGTAGGTTGCAAGATAGCTCGCGTCGAGGCCCTCGACCGTGAGCCCCAGCGCGAGCGCGTAGACCGTGAATTCGAGGGCGCCGGAGACGCCGTCGCGCGGCGTCGCGAACGAACCGGCCTTGCCCAGCTCGACCGCCACCTCGCTGCCGTTAGTCTCGCAGTTCCACTGGTCGAGGATGAACGTCGGCGTGTCGTCCCAGGTCGCCGCCTGCTCGACGAGGTACGACTGGAAGCGCGGCCCGCGCAGGCTCGCCGGCACGTACGCCGCGACGCCGGTGAGGCGCGTGGTCGGCGGCTCGACGACGAGCGCGAAGCGATCCTTCATCAGGTAGAAGCCGTTGGCGCGCTGCCCGGTGACGTTCTCGTAGATGCGGAGATGGCCGTCGATGCCGAGCGTGCCGACGTCGCCCCACGCGATGAAGTCGCTCGGCACGTCGTAGTTCGTGCCGTACGTGGTCGGGATGTGACGAACGATGTCGGTGAGCGCGCTGCCCCAGCCCGCGCCGGACGCCATCTTCTGCGCCGCGAATGGCAAGAGGATGAGGCCGGAGCCCGGCCACGGTCCGGTGACCGCGCCGCCGTCGTCGTTGGCGCCGCCGCTGGGGCCGCCGCTGGGGCCGCCGCTCGTGCCGCCGCTCGTACCGCTGCCTCCGCTCGCGGAGCCGCTGCCGCTTCCTCCGCCTCCGCCGTTCGCGCCGTCCACACCGGGCATCGCCGGTGTCGGGAACGTGCCGTCCGTGGTGTTGCCCCGCACGCGCGCGTAGTCACCGCTGCACGCGGCGAGCGCCGCGAGCGCGGCCACGCCACCACCGACGACGACCAGCGAACACACGGAGCGCAGCGCGCGGAGCGAGAGCTTCATGAGCCTGTTCGTAGCAAAGAAACGCCAATGTTCCTATGAGACGAACAGGCCGCGTTCGCCCGCGCCCGCTGCGTTCTGCAGGCCTCAGGCGCGCGGGCCTCGGCCTCGCCGTCCGACGCGTTTGGGTTATGCTCGCGAGCGATGGCCACGCCGTTCGACCGCGCCGCGAGGCGATACATCGAGGAGTGGGTGCCGCGCTTCGTGCCGTACCACCTCGACCTGGTTCGCGAGCTCGCGCTCGCGCAAGGCCAGCGTGTCCTCGTCGCGCGCTGCGGCCCCGGTGCGGAGGTCCTGGCCGTGGCACGTGCGGTGGGCGACACGGGCAAGGTCCGCGCGACCGATCCCAGCGCCGACATGGTCGGCATCTGCGACGAGCAGGCGAAGAAGGCCGGCTTCCCCGCGGTCACGTGCGAGCGCGCCGAAGCGGGCGACACCGGCGAGGGCGGCTGGAACGCCATCGTCTGCGCGTTTGGTCTGTGGACGCTCTCCGATCGTCCCGCGGTGCTGAAATCCTGGGCCGCGTCGCTCGCGCCGCACGGCAAGGTCGGCGTGCTCACGTTCGGTCCGCCGGCCGACAACGATCCCTTCGAGATCCTCGCGCGCGCGCTCCACGACCTCGAGCCCGCGGCCGATGCGAAGCCCCCGCGCATCGACGCGAGCCGCGAGGCGATCGTGAAGACGTTCGAGGAAGGCGGCCTCGCCCTCGTTCGCCACACGGTGCTCCGTCACACCGTGTCCTTCCCGACCGCCGAGGACTTCACGGCCGCGATCCGCGAAGGACGCACCTGGCGGAGGATCTGGGAGGAGCTCGGTCCCGAACGCATGGGCCAGGTGACGGCGCGCTTTTACGATCAGGTCGGCGGTCCGACCGCACCGCTCGTTTTCGAGCCCGCCGCCACGCTGGCCATTGCCGCGCTCCCCGGCGCCGAGGTCGAGCTCGCGGTCCGACCGAGTGTGGTCGCGCCTCGCCTGTCGACCATGCCTCCCGCGCCCGACGACGCCAAACCGAAGCGGTGACCCCCGCATTTAGCGGCTTTGCACCGCGGCCCTGACGCGCTAGGAGGAGGCCTCGAATTCTTCCTCAGGATCCTCAGGAGTCGCGCATGTCACGTTACCAGTTCACGTCGGAATCGGTCACCGAGGGGCACCCGGACAAGCTTTGCGATGCCGTCTCGGACGCGATCCTCGACGCCATCCTGGCGCAGGACCCGAAGGCGCGCGTTGCGTGCGAGTCGCTCGCGAAGACCGGCATGATGGTGGTCGCGGGTGAGATCACCACCACCGCCACCATCGACGTGCCGACCGTCGTGCGCCGCGCGGTCCTCGAGATTGGTTACAACGACTCGGCGATCGGCTTCGACGGCAACACGTGCGCCGTCCTGTGCGCGGTCGAGAAGCAGAGCCCCGACATCTCGCAGGGCGTCACCGAGGGCGAAGGCCTCCACAAGGAGCAGGGCGCCGGCGACCAGGGCCTCATGTTCGGTTACGCGACCGACGAGACGCCCAACCTGATGCCCGCGCCGATCGACTTCGCGCACCAGCTCGCGCGCCAGCTCGCCGCCATCCGCAAGACCGGCAAGGTCAACTTCCTCCGCCCCGACGGCAAGACGCAGGTAACGCTCGAGTACGAGAACGACGTGCCGGTCCGCTGCGACGCCATCGTCGTCTCGACGCAGCACGACGAGAGCGTGAAGTACAAGGCGCTCCGCGAGGCCATCGTCGAGCTGGTGATCGAGAAGGTCATCCCGAAGAAGCTCATCGACAAGAACACCAAGCTCCACGTCAACCCGACGGGTCGCTTCGTCGTCGGCGGACCGCAGGGCGACTGCGGCCTCACCGGCCGCAAGATCATCGTCGACACCTACGGCGGCATGGGCCGTCACGGCGGCGGCGCGTTCTCCGGCAAGGACCCGTCGAAGGTCGATCGCTCGGCCTGCTACTACGCGCGCTTCATCGCCAAGAACATCGTCGCGGCCGGCCTCGCCAAGCGCTGCGAGGTGCAGGTCGCCTACGCGATCGGCGTCGCGCGTCCCGTCGGCATCTACGTCAACACGTTCGGCACCGGCAAGGTCACCGACGAGAAGCTCCAGAAGTACGTCGAGGAGCACTTCGACATGCGCCCCAAGGCGCTCATCGACGAGCTCGGCCTCCTCGCGCCGCAGTACCACCCGACCTCGGCGTACGGTCACTTCGGCCGCCCCGAGTTCTCGTGGGAGAAGGTCAATCGCGCCGCCGTCATGGCGTCCGATCTCCTCGGCGGCAAGGTGAAGGGGACGGAGATCGTTCGCAAGGCTTCCGCGAACGGCGAGACCGCCCACGCGAACGGCAACGGTACCCACGCTTCTGGCTCGGGCGGCAACGGCAACGGCGCTCACGCTTCCGGCGCGGGCGGCAAGAAGGCTGGCAAGTCGGGCAAGAAGGCCGGCAAGAAGGCCGGCAAGGCGTCCAAGAAGGACAAGCGCGCGTCCGCCGAGGCCTGAGCGGTCCGCTGGCTCGGGTCGTCTGATTCGCACGGCCCGAGCATCGCGCGCCCGTAGAAACGAGCTATTCTACGAGCATGGGTCGTGTGCGTCGCATCGCCGCTACCGTCGCTTCAGCGGCGGCGCTGGCGGGCTGCGCGCTGCTCTCCGGGGCGGGCGACCTCACCGTTGCTGACGCACCGCCGGCCAACAGCGGCGGCACGGATGGCGCGTCGGTCGGCCTGGACGGCGGCGCGACCGGCTCCGACGGCGCGATGGGCGACGTCGACGGAAGCACGGGATCGACCGATGGTGCGCTCGCCGATGCCGGCGGCGGCGAAGGCGGCAGTCGATTGCGGAACGTCACGTTCGAGGACGGCACGCTCCTCGGCCTCCACGGCGGCGACAGCACCTTCGGGCAACCGAGCCTCGTCGGGTTCGGTGCGCTCGCCGGCAACAACTCGATGCGCGTCGACAAGAACGGCCAGACCGGGGGCATCCAGGTCGGCTTTGCTCCGGTCGACGAGCTGTTCGCCACGGCGCTCGTGCGGCTCGAAAATCTCACGAACGGGCCCCTCGCGATGTTCGCGTT
>JAYTZB010000347.1:0-3166 GCA_043742085.1 Polyangiaceae bacterium | reverse complement strand
GGGCTCGCGCGCGCCCAGCTCGATCAGGCGCAGAAGGAGTGCGACCGCACGAAGTCGCTCTTCCAGAGCGGCGCCATCTCGCAGGCCGAATTCGATCGGACCAACGCGCAGTGCCAGACCACGCAGTTCTCCGCCGTCGCCGCCCAGGCGCAGCAGCAGAATGCGCAGAAGATCGTCGGTGACTCCGTCATCCGTGCGCCGTTCAGCGGCATCGTCGGCGAGCGCTACGTCAACGTCGGCCAGTACGTGCAGCCCAGCACGCGCATCGTCTCGCTCTACAACCCCGATCCGCTGCGCCTCGAGCTCACCGTTCCCGAGGCCAACGTCGGCAACGTCAAGCCCGAGCAGCCGGTGAGGTTCACCGTCGCCTCGTTCGGCGACGACCAGCCTTTCAGCGCCGCCGTGAAGTTCATCAGCCCCAACGTCCGCCCCACCACGCGTGACCTCGTCATCGAGGCGCTCGCGCCCAACACGGACGGCAAGCTGCGGCCGGGCATGTTCGCCGTGGCCACGCTCTCGTTCGGCGAGAAGAAGGCGATCGTGGTTCCCACGTCTTCGATCAAGAAGGACGAGGCTGGCGCGCGCGTCTTCATCGTCATCGAGAAGCACGTGTCGGAGCGGCTCGTGCAGGTGGTCGGCGAGAAGGACGGCCACTCCGCCATCGGCGCCGGCGTGAAGCCAGGCGAGATGGTGGTCGTCGCCCCCGGCCCAGACCTGCGCGACGGCGCGCTGACGGAATGAGATCCTAGGATCGAACGATGCAGTGGTTAGCTGACATCTGCGTCCGGAGGCCGATCTTCGCCACCGTCCTCATCCTGCTGATCCTCGTCATCGGCGTCGCCGGGTACATGAACCTCGGCGTGGATCGCTTCCCGAACGTCGACCTCCCCATCGTCGTGGTCACGACGCGCCTCCCCGGCGCCGCGCCCGAGGACGTCGAGAGCGAGATCTCCGACAAGATCGAGGAGGCCGTCAACACCATCAGCGGCATCGACGAGCTGACCTCGATCTCGAGCGAAGGCGTCTCGCAGGTCATCATCCGCTTCGTCCTCGAGAAGGGCACCGACGTCGGCTCGCAGGAGGTCCGCGACCGACTCCAGCTCGTGCTCCCGGATCTGCCGAAGGACATCGAGCTGCCCACGGTGCAGAAGCTCGATCCCGATGCCTCGCCGATCATCTCGCTCGCGCTGAAGTACACCGGTCACCCCATCCAGGAGGTGACCGAGCTCGCCGACAAGCGCGTCCGCCGCCAGATCGAGACCGTCAACGGCGTCGGTCAGGTCAGCATCGTCGGCGGACAGAAGCGCCAGGTGAACGTCTGGCTCGACCCCGTCCGGATGCGCGGCGCCAACGTGACGGCGCTCGACGTGCAGCGCGCCGTCGCCACGCAGAACCTCACGGTGCCCGGCGGTCGTGTCGACACCGGTCCCGAGCAGCTCACGCTCCGCATCCACGGCCGCGTCGAGCGCGCCGAGGCCATCGGCGATCTCGTCGTGCGCCAGGAGGCCGGCCACTCCATCCGCGTGCGCGACGTCGCGCGTGTCGAGGACGGCGCCGAGGAGCACGAGACCGCCGCCGTGCTCAACGGCGAGCCCACCATCGTGCTCGCCGTGCGCAAGCAGTCCGGCACCAACACCGTGCAGGTGGTCGACCAGCTGCGCGCGCGGCTCGACGACATCCGAAAGTCGCTGCCCAAGGGCGCCGCCATCGAGGTGGTACGCGACGACTCCGGCGTCATCCGCACCAGCGTCAGCGGCGTGAAGGAGCACCTCGTCGTCGGCGCCGTCCTCGCCGCGATCGTGGTGTTCTTCTTCCTGGGCAGCGTCCGCAGTACGGTCATCGCAGCGCTCGCCATCCCCACCAGCATCATCGGGACCTTCGCGTGCATGTGGTTCATGCACTATACACTCAACACCATCACGCTGCTCGCCCTGGCACTGGCGGTGGGTATCGTCATCGACGACGCGATCGTCGTGCTCGAGAACATCTTCCGCTTCGTCGACGAGAAGAAATACGAGCCGAAGGCGGCCGCTGTCGCCGCCACCAAGGAGATCGGCCTCGCGGTGCTCGCGACCACGATGTCGCTCATCGCGGTGTTCTTGCCGGTGGCGTTCCTGGGCGGCATCCCGGGCCGCTTCCTCAGCAGCTTCGGCATCACGATGGCGTTCTCCATCGCGGTATCGCTGGTGGTGAGCTTCTCGCTCACGCCGATGCTCGCGTCGCGCTGGCTGAAGAAGAAGGTCGAGGGCCAGAAGAAGCCGCTCGGCGAGCGCATCGTCGACACGTTCTATCGCCCCGTCGAGCGCGTCTATCTCACGCTGCTTCGCTTCGTGCTCTCGCAGCGCTGGGTGGTGCTCATCGCGGCGGGTGTCTCGCTCGGATCGTGCGTGCCGCTCGCCGGCATCGCGAAGAAGGGCTTCTTGCCCGTCAACGACGAGGCGCAGATGGAGGTGGTCGTTCGCGCGCCCGAAGGCACCAGCCTCGCGCAGACGCAGCTCATCACCGATCGCATCGCGGGTGAGCTCCGGAAGTGGCCGACCGTCAAGCTCACGCTCGCCACCGTCGGCGACGACGCCGCGAAGACGCAGAACGTCGGCCGCATCTACACCAAGTTCGTCGACCCGGACGCTCGCAAGGAGAGCCAGATCGAGCTGATGAACAAGGTGCGGAACGAGATCTTCCCGCACCAGCAGCCCGGCCTACGCCTCAGCGTGCAGGAGGTGGCGGCCTTCGGCGGCGGCTTCTCCACGGCCAAGATCCAGTACACGGTCCGCGGACCCGAGCTGAAGAAGCTCGAGGTCATCACCGACCACATCCTCACCAAGCTGCGCAACGTCCCGGGCGCCGTCGACGTCGACTCGTCGCTGATCTCCGGCAAGCCGGAGCTCGGCGTGTACATCGATCGGCCGCGTGCTGCGGACCTCGGGGTCTCGGTCGAGGACACCGCTGGAGCGCTGCGCGTGCTCGTCGACGGCGTGAAGGTGTCGACCTACGAGGAGAAGGGCGAGCAGTACGACGTCCGCATGCGCGCCGAGCGCCAGTACCGGGCCGACCCGGTCGGCCTCGAGATGCTGACCGTGCCTTCGCCGCGCCTCGGCCTCATTCCGCTGCGCAGCGTGGTCGATCTCAAGCGCGGCACCGGGCCCGCCACCATCAATCATCTCAA
>JAYTZB010000346.1:0-5586 GCA_043742085.1 Polyangiaceae bacterium | reverse complement strand
CGCAGACGGCGTCGGGGTGCTCGGCGCAGTCGTGACGCCCGGCGCGGCCGGCATCGTCGGGACGCTCGGCGTTTCCGTGGTCGTGGTCGTGGTCGTGGTCGTGGTGGTGGTCGTTGCGTCGCTGCTCGGATCCGTCGCCGTCGTCGGATGGCCGTCATCGTGCACGTCGCTCGTGCCCTCGTCGGCGTCGAGCCCGGGCGCGTTGTAGCGAGGCGCCTCGCCGGGCTTCGAGTAGTCGATCCAGAACGCGCTCGCATCGCGCACGTCCATGTGCACGAACACGCTGTTCGGGTAGTAGCCGCAGCCGGTGTTCTTGAGCGTGCGGCAGAAGTCGCGCAGCGCCTCGTTCGGGACGCCGGCGACGCGGAAGTCGACCGCCTTGCCGTGCATGTGGTTCGAGTGCGGGTTGAACTGCGTCGGCGTGAACGGTCGGAAGCCGCTCACGATCTCGATCTTGCGGCTGCCGAAGTGGTTCGACACGACGGAGAGGAGAGACACGAGGCGCGGCTCGATCGGGTGCGCCATGCCGTTGGGCGAGCGCATCATCTTCTCGAACGTCTTGAGGGCGACGGGCGAGATGCGACCGCGCTTGTCGCCGACGTGGATGTCGAAGTTCTCGGTGGTGGCGATGCGATGCACGTGGATGACGCCGGGCGTCTTCGCCTTCATCGCGAACGTCGTGGTCTCGCGGCCGTTGCTCGTGCCGACCTTCGCGACCTTCTCGCCCTTCTTCAACGCGGCGGCAGACTCGCTCTTGTCGGCGGCCCTCTCGGCGGGGTGACGCTCGGCCGCTGCGTTGGCGGCGCGATCCGCGGCGGTGGGCTTCGGCGGCTCGTGCGACTTGGCCTTCGCCGTCGCCGTCGCTTCGCTCTTGTCCTTCACGCCCGGGATGGTGAGCACCTCACCGACGCGAAGGTGCTTCACGTCCTTGAGGTGATTGGCCTCGATGATCGCCTTGGCGGTCACGTGATACCGATTCGCGATCGCCTCGATGGTGTGCCCGCGCCCGACCGTGTGCTGGACATCGGCCGCAGCGAATGACGGCAACGCAACGCAGGCGGCAAGGACGGCGACTGAAGCGGATGCGCGGAACCCCATGTGGAGCCCGTCCATACTCGATCTGGCTCGGGCGAGAAGGGCCGACAGGATCCTTTGCGAAACCCGCGGTATACCGCTGTAATCGCGGCGGTTATGCGCTCGTCTCGCCGCTGGCTGAGCTCCGCGACAGCCGCGACTTCGATAACCGACGTAGGTGCATCAGCGCCGAATCGACCGATTGACCCACCGACTTTTTGACGGGCGCATGCACGGGCTGCAACACTTTGTAGCGAAATGCTCGGAGAAGGTAAAAACCTGGTCGGAGTCGACATCGGCGCGAGTGCCATCAAGGTGGTGCAGCTGAAAGAGGCTCGAAAGAAGCTCCAGGTGGTCCGGTACGGGTTCGCCCCGCTGCCACCTCAATCGATCATCGACGGTCACGTCATGAACTCCGGCGCCGTCGTCGAGAGCCTCATGAAGATCTTCCATGATTCGAAGATCACCCAGAAGGACGTGGCCATCGGCGTTTACGGCCAGTCCGTGATCGTCCGGAAGATCACCGTCCCGATGATGACCAACGACGAGCTGGAAGAGCAGATCGGCTGGGAGGCCGAGCAGCACATCCCGTTCGACATCAAGGTCATGTCGATCGACTACGAGGTCCTTCGCCGCCGGCCCGATGCCGGGCAGATGGATCTCCTGCTGGTCGCCGCCAAGAAGGACGAGATCAACGACTACGCCGCGATCGTCCGCGAGGCCAAGCTGAAGCCGGTGATCGTCGACATCAACGCCTTCACCATCCAGAACATCTTCGAGTACCAGCACGGCCTGCCCGAGGACGGCACCATCGCCCTCCTGAACGTCGGCGCCGCGGTCTCGTCGCTGAACATCGTGTCGAAGGGCGTCTCGGCCTTCACCCGCGAGATCACCAACGCCGGCAACTCGATCACCGAAGAGATCCAGAAGCAGTGCAACGTCCCGTTCGAGCAGGCCGAGGCCTACAAGTGCGGCGGCGGCCCGACGGACATCGTTCCCCAGGAAGTGCACCAGATCATCCAGAGCGCCTGTGACGGCCTCGCCGGCGAGATCCAGCGCTCCCTCGACTTCTACCTCGCCACCAGCGGCGAATCCGAGATCACCCGCATCTTCGTCTCCGGCGGCAGCGCGTATCTCGCGCCGCTCTGCCAGTCGATCGAGAAGCGCGCGCACGTGCCGGTGCAGGTGTTCGATCCCATCGCCAATCTCACTGCCGACGCGAAGTACGTGAACGAGCAGGACATGCGCGTTCGAGCTGCGCAGCTCGTCGTCGCTCTCGGTCTCAGCCTGCGCCAGGACAAGGAGCGCCGCTCGTGATTCGCATCAATTTGATGCCGCAGAAGCGGCCCATGCGCCGCCGCGGGGAAGCCGCGGGCGGAGATACGTCGTCGGGAGGCGAGAGCCAGGCATGGCTCGCGTTCGTCCTCGGCGCAGTCCTCCTCGAAGTGATCGTGCTGCTCTTCGTCTACAAGACGAAGCAGGACCAGCTCACGCAGGTCCAGAAGCACAATCAGGAGCTCACCGCGAACATCGACGCCATCAAGCGCGAGATCTCCAATCACGCGGAGATCAAGACGTCGCTGAAGGAGCTCCGCGATCGCGAAGAGGCCATCCAGAAGCTGCAGAGTGCACGCACTGGCCCCACCGCGACGATGCTGGAGCTCTCCCGCATCATGACGCCGGGGCGCGGCCCCACCGTCGACCGCGACAAGCTGGAGCAGCTCAAGCGCGACAACCCGCAGTCGGTGCCCAACCCGAACTGGGATCCGCGCCGCCTCTGGCTCTCGTCCTACAAGGAAGCGGAGCGTACGGTGCGCGTCGGCGGCCTCGCGCGTGACGGCGAGGACGTCTCGGAGTTCCTGCGCCGGCTGTCGCTCAGCGACTACTTCTACGATGTGAAGCTTCTGCCCGCGACGAAGCAGGTCGATCCGCTCACGAAGCTCGAGCTGGTGAAGTTCGAGATGAGCGCAAAGGTGAGGTACTGACATGGCATCCCTGAGCCTCAATCGACTCCCCATCGCGGGAAAGGTCGGTGTCGGTGCCGTTCTTTGCGCGCTCTTCGGCGTCGCCTATTACGTGCTCCTCCACACCGACGTCGCGGCGCGCATCGACCACGCGAAGCACGACACCGGGGAGCTCGAGGCCGAGCTCTCGCGCCAGCGCCAGTCGCAGGCGAGCTACTTCGCGGATCGCGACGAGCTCGCGATGCGCCAGCAGAAGCAGCGCGAGCTGAACAAGGTGCTGCCCACCGAGACCGAGGCAGCCACGTTCCTCTCCGCGATCCAGGCGGTGTCGAACATCAGCGGCATCGATCTCAAGGCGTGGACGCCGATGGAGGAGGTCCCGCAGACCTTCTTCGCGAAGGTCCCGATGAAGCTCCAGATCACCGGCCGCTTCCACCAGATCGCGAAGTTCATCTACGAGATCGGGAAGCAGGACCGCATCATCAACATGGAGAACCTCGAGCTCGCCGATCCGAAGCTCGAAGGCGACGACATCATCCTCAAGGCCAACTGCCTGGCCACCACGTTCCACTTGAACAAGAAGGCGCCCGCCCCCGTGGCGCCGGCAGCGCCCGTCGCGCCCGGAGGTATCAAGTGATCACCGCACGTCACGTCGCCGCCGTCCTCGGGGCCGGCGCCCTCGCTGTCGCCGTCGTCGGCTGTAGCCCCGACCAGGCGCTCAATGCCGCCAATACCGGCTCGACGCAGAAGCCGGCGCCCGTCGCTGCCGTGCCCGATGCCGGCCCTGCGCTCGCGCCCCCGCCCATCGCCCGCATGGACTTCGCGGAGAACGACTTCGTCGAGAGCGATCGCAACCGCGATCCCTTCCGCACGTTCATCGCCACGTTCGCGCCGCCGGAGAGCAAGCGCGTCGCGCAGAACCAGCGCGCCGTCATCCTCCCGCAGTTCTCGATCGACGAGCTGAAGCTCGTGGCCATCGTCACCGGCGGTGACTATCCGCGCGCCATGGTCATCGATCCCGGTGGCAAGGGCTGGGTCCTCAAGCGCGGCGACTTCGTCGGCCGTCCCGAGATCGTCCACATCGGCGGCGCCAACGGCGCCGACTACCAGCTGAACTGGCGCGTCGACAAGGTGCGCGACGGCGACCTCGTCTTCCTCCGTGAGGACCCCGCGCAGCCCGGAATTCCGCCGGCGTCACGCGTCGTGACGCTCCATCCCGAAGCGCAGGACAAGAACGACAAGATCGACTGACGAGACGGTTGCACTCTGCAATCGCCGCGCGAAAGCCCGCTCACAGCGGGCTTTTTCGTTTTGTCGTCACACCCTTGCCGAGCCTCCGACGGCTTTTCTTAAGCCACAAATTGGGATCAATCGACACGTTGAACCTACCGTTCCAGTCGCGACGTCGTGCGTGACCACGACCGACGACGACGCGAGGAGCCGAAGGCATGCAACGGCGTATGAGGGGCTTGCTTCACAAAAGGGTTTTGACGGTGCTCGGCGCTTCCGCCGTGCTCCTGTCTGCGACCCTGAGCTGGGCCGATGGAACTACGAACCACGTTCGCGACGTGAAGATCCGAGCAACGGATGCTTCGACCGGCGCGACCGAGATCGAGGTCGTCGGATCGACGGCGCCTGTCTTCAACGTTCGCGTCGAGAGCGGGGGCAAGCGATTGCTCGTCGACATCTCGGACGCCGACGTCGTCGGCGTAAAAGAGGCGCTCACGTCCCAGGTCGGGATCGTCGGCGGCGTGCTCACACAAGGCTTCAAGACCGAAACGGGCAACATGACCCGTCTCTCGGTGAGCCTCGTGAAGCAGGCCACCTACCGCGTCCGCGCCGATGGCACGACGCTGAAGGTGTCGCTGACGCCCGCGACCGTCACGGCAGCCGCGAGCGCGGCCGACGTGAAGGCAGCTGGCGGCGACGCCCCGGCAGTGACCGCCGACGCCATCGAGCTCGCCGACGTTCGCTTCGAGAAGGGCAAGGCCGGCGCAGACCGCGTGCTCATCACGACGACGGCCGTGCCCGCGTACTCGCTCGGCACCACGCCGGGCGGCCGCGTGCGGCTCGAGCTGAAGAAGACGCAGCTCCCGAAGAACCTCGCCAAGACGATGGACCTCTCGGCGCAGCACAGCCCGCTCAAGACGGTGAGCGCGTTCTACGATTCGTCGAGCGAGTCGACGATCATCGAGATCGATCGCGAGGGCATGGCGCAAGGCTCCATCGCCGTCGACGGCAAATCGATCATCTGGGCCTTCGACGTTCCCAAGCTCGGCGCCACCGGCGGCAAGGCTCCTTCGCGTAAGAGCGTCACCGTCGCGCGTGAGCGCGTCGAGGACGGCGGGCCCGCCATCGAGACGTCGATCCACGGCGGCGACCCGAGCCACGCCGGTGACGTGAAGATCGAGGTCGACGGCGCCACCGAGACCGCCGGCTTCGCGGCCACGGTCAACGCGCAGGCGGGCGGCCGCTTCAACGGCCGTCGCATCGACCTCGACCTCAAGGATGCCGACATCCACAACATCCTTCGTCTGCTCGCAGACGT
>JAYTZB010000345.1:0-6279 GCA_043742085.1 Polyangiaceae bacterium | reverse complement strand
CGTGCAGGGTCCGCGCAGCTACTGGGATCCCAGCTACGACGAAGGCTCGTGGATCACGCAGAACATCGGCGGTCCGGCCAACGTCCTCAACCGGACCATTTCGCGGATCGCTGCCGACTACCCCGGAACGAAGATCGGCGTGACCGAGTACTACCCGGGCGGACGCAATCACATCGCGAGCGGCATGGCGGTGGTCGACAGCATCGGCGTCTTCCAGCGCATGGGCGTCAACGTGGCCGCGATGTGGCCGGTCGGCGGCAACGCTGGTCAGCAGTACGCGTTCGGCGGTCTCAAGCTGATGCGCAATGCCGACGGCGCCGGTCTCAAGTTCGCCGACACCGTCGTCACCGTGCAGCATCCCGAGATCGCGCCCTCGTCGGTCTATGCCGGCGCCGACGGTCAGAAGCGCATGACCGTGCTCGTCGTCAACAAGACCAACGCGGTCCGCAAGTTCGGTCTCCGCGCGTACAACGACAACCAGCTCACCAGCGTGGCCGTGTATCGCATCGATGCGACGCACTCGACGCCGTACCTCGCCACCACCGACGCGCTGACGAAGAACAACGCGTATGCGTACGCCGCGCCCGCGCTCAGCGCGACGATGCTGGTGTTCACCGCTCCGTAAGCGCGAATCGGCAGCCACGATCCGGACTACGATGCGCGCATGGCCAAGCGCGCGGCTGCGAAGGATGCGAAGGAGAGGCCCTACCACTGCCGGCTCTGTGACCAGGCGCTCGCCGAGGACGAGCTCGGCTACGTGTGCCGTCACGTCGCGCACGGGATGATGGTGACGCTGGTGCCCGACGCGTCGGGCGGCGCGCAGGTCATCCCGGACACCGCGTGCACCGCCTGCGTCCTCGCGATGGACCAGAGGAAGAAGGACGCCGAGACCAAGGCCGACGTCCACGTCGTCTGCGAGCGCTGCTACCGGGAGCTCCGCAAGCGGAACATCGACGACTTCACGGCGGCCGATCGCGAGCAGGGCTACGTCCTCGCGAAGCGCTCGCAGTACGAGCGCCTCTCGCCGCCGTCGAAGCCGCTCGAGCTCGGCAAGGTCTACGAAGGGCGCACGTTCAAGCTCGGTTTCTCACCCATCCCGAGCCAGGACCCGATCTCGCTCGAGCGCATGTGGGTCCGCGTCACCTGCGTGCTGAAGGGCGGCGTGATCCACGGAGCGCTCGCGAACGATCCCGAGCTGTTCAAGAGGAAGACGCTGAGGGCCGACGACACCGTCGTCTTCTCGCTGAAGCACGTGCTCGACGTCATCCCCGACACGAAGAAGGCCGCGAAGGCCGCCGCCAGGAGCGCGGAGGTCGCGAAGAAGGCGGCGAAGGAGAAGAAGGCCGCGCTGGCCGCGAAGGAGAAGCTCGCCGCGAAGAAGCTCGCCGCGAAGAAAACCGCCGCGAAGAAGAAGAAGACCGCGAAGAAGCCGGCCAGGAAGAAGACCAGGCGCGGCGGCTAGGCTGCTACGCTCGAAGACGGCGGTATGGGCACGGCGGACACGTCAGCGAAGGCGAAGGAGGTACGCGAGAGCGCGCAGAAGCTCCTCGCGCTCGATCACTTCGCGGTGCTGGGCGTCGGGCGCGGCGCCGGGCCCGACGAGGTGAAGAAGGCCTTCCTCGAGGCCGTGAAGGCGTGGCATCCGGATCGCGTGCCGCTCGGCCTCGAGGAGCTGCGGCCGCTGTTCGCGAAGGTGTTCGCGCGGCTCGAGCTGGCGCGCGCGACGGTGAGCGAGCCCCAGCGGCGCGCGAAGTACATCGAGGACCTCGCGAAGCCGACCGGCGGGGCGGCCACTGCTGGTGACATGGCGTCGGCGGAGGCGACCCTCGAGTTCCGCAAGGCCGAGGCGATGCTCAAGAAGCACGATGCGGTGCAGGCCGAGGCGCACCTCCGCCGCGCAGTGCAGCTCGCGCCCACCATCGTCGAGTACCAGGTGCTGCTCGTGTGGCTCCAGGCCAAGCCCGACTCCACCATCGGTCGCCTCCGCGAGCTCGTGACCGATCTCGATCGCCTCCTCGATCGCGACCCGCAGTCGGAGCGCGCGTATTTCTATCGCGCGCAGCTCAAGAAGCGGCTCGATCTCACCAAGGAGGCGATGGCGGATTTCGCGCGCGCCGCCGAGCTCAATCCGAGCAACGTCGACGCCGTTCGCGAGGTGCGCCTCTACAGGATGCGGCAGGAGAAGAGCGCAACGCCCGCCGCCGCGGCTCGCGAGGGCGGCGGCGAGGGTGTGGGCGGCTTCTTCCGCAAGCTCTTCAAGCGCTGAGGCAGCTCAGCGCGCGCGGCGACCGCGCCGCGGCTTCTCGCGCACGCAGCGCTCGGCGCAGCGAACCACCTTGTGGCCGGGCAGCGTGACCGACGCGCTCGCGCCGCGCCCGGCATCGTCGAAGCACTGCGTCTGTCCGCCGTGACCGGGATCGACGCCGAGCTCGGCGAGCGTTCCATCGGGCGCGATGCGCAGGTTCACCGTCGCAGACCCATGGCGACGCCACTCCTCGGGCGACACGCACTGGCGCATCCGTCCGACGACCGGCTCGAGGGCGGAGCGCAGCTGCGTCACCTCCTCGTTCGTGAGCGTGATGGCCTCGGAGCCACGTGCCTCGTAGCACTGGAGTGGGCACGCATCGGCGGGCGGCGAAGAGGGCGCAGAGACGGGCGGCGGCGCCGCGGCCGTCGTGGTCTGCGTGGTGGCGGCCGGCGCGGTCGCGGATTCGTTGAAGTCTGCGCGAGGCTCCTCCGACGTCGACGCCTTGATGCTCCCCTCGACGTGACAGCCAACGCCGAGCACAGCGACGATCGCCAACGGGTACGCGCGAAGAGCTTGCATGACTGATCTGGCCTCGGGTCGAGGTTATTCGAAGGTGGCGTCTCCCGCGAGGGCTATCCCGGCGGGATCGACGAGCGCCTTGCTGGCCGTGAAGCGGACCTCCCAGCCCGCGGGCATCACGACGGCGCTCTGCTTCACGTAGAAGTCGAACGTCCCCGCACCGGCCGGAAAGTCCGCGAATGCCGCGGCGGGCACGGAGCCCGATCCGGCCGACGCGTCGAACGTGCAGGTGGCGGCGAAGGCCATCGCGGCGCTCGTGGCCGAGAAATAGAGGACGACGACGCCGGACGACGTGCCCGAGAACGTCGCCGTGACTCCCGTGCTCCGCTTCACGGTGAGCGCGCCTGCGCTGACGACCGGCGCGGCAAGCGTGACCTTGCCTGGCGCAGTCATCGACGTGGTGAACGCCGGCACGTCCTTGCCGGCTGCGGTGACGACGAGGGTCTCGCCGCCCTCGTAGAGCGACGTCGCGCCGCTCGACGGCGCGTACGTGTTGTCGCTCTTCGGCACGAGGTCGATGGGCGTGCTGCCGCCGGTGATGTGCACGACGCCCGCGGAGAGATCCGTCTCTTGCGCGGCGGCACCGCTACCGATGATCTCGACGAGGCACGGCCCGACGGTCTTCGTCTGGGTGGTGCCGTCTGGAGTCGTCACGTGTGTGAACGAAGCGCCGGCGCGATGCGAGCTCTTGGGGCCAGAGGCTCCGGCGGTGGTGTCGCTGATGGCGAAGATCGCGCCGACATGGTCGGCGGGCGCCGCATCGAACGGAGCCGCGCTGTCGGTCGAGACCATCGTCCCCGCGTCCCCCGCGTCCCCCGCGTCGCTCGGTGCGGTGGCTTCGGGCGACGCATCGGCTCCCGAAGCGACGTCGTTCGTCGTCGACGAGCACCCCAGCCACGACGCGAAGATGAAGGCGCAGACAGCGACGCTCGATGCGCGAAAGATCATCGTGTCGAGGTAGCACACCCCGGATGCGAGTCTCGCGAAGGCACGAATCGCCCGGGAATTGCCGGCCTTCCCAACATGAGGACGTCACAGCGGCCCGCAAAGGAATAAGCTGCCGCGATGCGTGATGCTTTTTGCCGTCGCTATACCAACCTCGACGAGGGCGCCGCGCCCGCCGGCGACGACATCGGCTCGTATCTCGCGCGTCTGGCCTTCTGCGAAGCTGCTTCGGTCGACGCGTTCGCGCTGCTCGCGCGTGAGCTCGGTGCGCACGGCGCGCCTGACGTGCTCGTGCGCTCCTGCAAGACGGCACGTCGCGACGAGAGCCGTCATGTGCGCATGGCCACCAAGCTCGCGCGACGTCACGGTGCGCTGATCGTCACGCCGCCGGCGCTCGTCGAGGCGCCGCCGCGCACGCTCGAGGAGATCGCGATCGAGAATGCCGTCGAGGGCTGCGTGCGGGAGGCCTTCAGCGTGCCCATCGCGACGTGGCAAGCCGAGCACGCGCCGACCACGGGGCTGCGCGCATTCTTCGCGGCGCTCGCCGAGGACGAGGCACGTCATGCGACGCTCTCCGCGGGCATCGACGCGTGGCTGCGCTCGCGTCTGTCGGCGACGGCGACGAGGCGCGTGGACGTCGCGCGCAATCGCGGCATCGCC
Organism: Polyangiaceae bacterium; assembly: GCA_043742085.1. Taxonomy (GTDB): domain Bacteria; phylum Myxococcota_A; class Polyangia; order Polyangiales; family Polyangiaceae; genus Labilithrix. Next base: position 1,847 of record JAYTZB010000345.1, on the reverse strand, counting down.
GCGCTTCAGGCGGCGATCTCGAGCGAGCCCATCGCCGGCCTCGGATTGCCCAGCGTCTCGCAGGCCCACGCGCTCTTCGCGACGTGGCTCGCGACCCATCACCCGCTAGCCGCGTAGGCCCGCGTAGCGCGCCCCGCCCGCGAATGCAGCGCCGCACGTCGCTCCTGCATGCATGCTCGGTGGTCTTCTTCGGGACCACCGCGGTCGCTTGCGCGCCCGTGGTCTGGCAAGAGACCGCGACGGCATCGGTCTCGAAGCGGGCCATCGTCGAGGAGCCGCCTCGTCTCGATCCGCCGCGTGACGTGCTCGACGTGACCGTCGATGCGAGCGACGACGGAGACCATGCGCTGGTGCGCGTGTCGCGCGTCGTCGCGTGCACCTCGCAGACGAAGGAGCATGTCACGGTCGAGACCGTGCGGCGCGCGGAGCCCGATCCGGCGTTCATCGTGCTCGATCACGTCGCGCTGTTCGGCGGCGCGCTGGCGGCCGGCGTGGGCCTCGGCGTCGGCGCCGGCTGCATCGGAAAGTCGGGGAGCGGCTGCGATGCCGCTCTTCCGCTCATCGCGGGTGGCCTCGCGAGCGAGGTGCTCGGTCTCATCGGTCTGAGCGTCGACTCCGCCAAGCGGACCACGAAGCGCATTCCTCACGAAGAGGTTCGCGGCTTCGGCTTCGTCACGCGCGAGTGCGCACGGCTCCCGGTGGGCGGCGTCGAGGTGTCGCTCGTGCCCGATGCGGGATCGCCCGCGAGCGCGCGCACCGACGACGCCGGTAACGCAGACATCGCGCTGGGTGCCTCGGGTGCCTCGGGTGCGCCACGTTCGCGCGACGTCGAGCTGCGGCTGGATGGCCGGAGCGTGCGCCGGTTGCGTCTTCGCTGAGGGTTCGCCGACGACCGACGTCAGATCGTGCGCGGCGGCGCGCCGGCGTCGGAGGCGCGGACTGTCGGAGCGGGTGCCGTTGCAGGAGGAGCCTCGGGCAACGGCCGGCGCAACACCCAGTCGGTGTTGTGACGATGCACCTCGTCGGGATCGATCACCACGCGTCGCGCGCATCCCGCGCCGGTCGCAACGATGGCGACGAGCACGACCCGCGCAACGACAGGGCTCATCGTGCGATCCTCGGCGGCGCGGGCCGGTCGAGCAGCGCCAGCACCGACACCAGCAGATCGCGGGACATGTGCGTCGAGGCGTCGTTGACCGAGGCCTGGAACGCGGCGTCGTTGCCGGCTGCGCTCGTCTCGACGCCCTTCACGTAGAGCTCCTTGTCCGCGACGGCACCGTCGGGCCACGTCGCGGTGAGCACCACGTGGATGTCGGTCTCCAGATCGACCGTGAAAGCCTGTGGCTGCGGCTCGCTGAAGAACTCGAGCAACGTTCCCTCGATGCGGAGCGCGCTCCCGTGCGGCGCGTCGTGCACGATGACGCCGACGGCACGCAGCTCCGACGCGAGACGATGCGCCACCCAGGCCCCGGGATCCTCCGCGCAGAGGATGTCGGCGGTGTCGCCGTTGTAGCCGTTCTTCTTCATTCCGCAGCGCCCGCGCTGGGCTCGCGCATCGACGAACGGACCGACCACCACCACCTCGCGCGCGCCCGAGGGCGGGGCCGGCTGCAGCAGCTTGGGCAGGGTGACCGTCGTCGTCGTGTAGGCACAGCCGTCGAGCCACGCGAGCAGCGCGAAGCACGCGCACAGTCTCGTGACCAGCCCGTGCCGAGCTCTGCGAGTCACGGCTCCGACACCGACGCCGGCACGGACGCCGGGTGAACCAGCGCCGGCGCGGTCACGTCGCGGCCTTGCGCATCGCTCCCGCGCTCGACCTCGAACACGTGCGCGACGCCGGCGACGTA
>JAYTZB010000344.1:0-5111 GCA_043742085.1 Polyangiaceae bacterium | reverse complement strand
CGATGACCCACGTGCCGTGTCCGCTGCTTTGCGCGATGTTTCGCGCGTGTTGCGGGCGCGAGCGCCGGGCGAAGAGGATCAGGCCGAGCCGCGCGTCGTACCCACGAACGCTGCGGGGATGGTGCCGATGGCGGCCGCGTAGGCGCGCTGCCACAGCGTCGACGTGGCGGTGTCGAAGAGGAGGTCCGCATCGGCCGCGGTCGGAAGCCAGACGCCCTTCGACACCTCGCGCTCGAGCTGGCCCGGGCCCCAGCCCGCGTAGCCGATGAGCAGACGGACCTCCTTCGGGCCGCCGCCGTCGATCAACGTGCGGAGCGCGTCCAGCGACGACGTGACCGCGATCTCCGTGCCGACCTCGAGCGAGCCCGGCAACAGGTCCGCGCCGGGTGCGCGCCGATAGAGGATCCAGACCGACTCGGGCGACACCGGCCCGCCGCTCAGCGCGGGATGCCCGAACACCGCGGGGAGCGTCGTACCCGCGGCCACGAGCCCGGTCGCGCGAACGATGTCGGCGCCGTCCGCGAGGTGGTCGCCGTTGATCGTCCAGCCGATCGAGCCGCCGTGCTCATGGGCGCCGAGCAAGACCACGGTGCCCTCGAAGTTGGGATCGCCCATGCGCGGGGCGGCGAGGAGCAGGCCAGGCTCGATCGAATGGATCGACACGAGCCAAGCGTAGCAACTGCCGGCGGCTGCGCATCAGCGATGGAGGCGAGGGAGGCGCACCTCGACGTACGCGCCGCTGCCCGCATCCGTCACACGATTACCGTGCTCGATGGTGCCTCCGACCCGCCCGACACGACGGCGCATGATGCCGAGGCCTTGCCCGTCGGATTGCTCTTCGGGGAGCCCGCGTCCGTCGTCCTCGACGCGGAGCGCGAAGTGCTCCTTCGTCGCGCCGATGCGGCACGACAGGGTCTTCGCCGCCGCATGCTTGATGGCGTTGGTGGTGGCCTCGCGCGCCACGCGTCGCATGGTGTGCGCGATGGCGGCGGGCACGCTCGCGCCATCGAGCTCCGCGTCCGACGCCATGTCGAAGTGGAGGTCGAGGCGCGCAGCCGCGCATGCGTCGCCCATCGCGCGGCGGATCTCGGCAGAGAGCGCCTGGAACGTCGCGGCCTTCGGCGCGAGGAGCCGCGTGATGGCGCGCACCTCGTCCAGGCCGTCGCGGATCGCCTCGCGCGCGTGGCTCACGGTCTCGGCGCTGAGATGAGGCTCGAGGTCCGAGAGCAGGATCGACGCGCGCGATAGGCTCGCGCTCACGCCGTCGTGCACTTCCATCAAGAGCGCATCACGCTGCGAGGCGAGCGCCTGGCCCCAGCTGTCGGCGCGCTCGATCGCGGCGGTGACGCGCGTGCGTAGCTCCTCCGGCGCGAACGGCTTCGCGACATAATCGTCGGCGCCCGCCGAGAGACCGCGCACGCGCTCGCCGACCTCGCCGAGCGCCGACACGAGCACGACCGGCATGCGCTCGAGATCCCGTCGCGTGCGGATGGCGGCGAGGACATCGTAGCCGGTGCCGTCGGGCAGCATGACGTCGGAGAGCACTGCGGTCGGGGGATCTTCGCGGAGGAGAGCGAGCGCGTCCGCCACGCGGGTCACGTGCTCGACGCGATAGGCGCTGCCGAGGGAGCGGACGAGGAGGAGGCCCATGTCCGGGTTGTCCTCGACGACGAGGATCCGGCGGCGGGGAGGGGCGAGCGAGTGAGCGGGAGCGAGTGCGGGGGCGGGAGCGAGTGCGGGAGCGGGGAGGTCGACCGGGGCCTCGGTGGTGGACGGGAGGGTCAGGCGGAACGTGGTCGGGCCGGCGGAGGAGAGGAGGGTCAGCGTGCCCTCGTTCAGGACCGCGAGCTCGCGGGCGAGCGGCAGGCCGATGCCCGATGCGGTATTGCCGTCGGAGTCGAACGACACGAAGCGAGTGAAGATGACATCGCGACGATCGGCCGGAACTCCCGGGCCTTCGTCGATGACGTCGATCTCGATGGTGCCTGCGTTACCGCCCGCCGGCTTCGTCGCGCGCACCTCGACGGTGACCATGGCCGGCTCGCTGTCGGACCTCTGCTGGCGGAGCGCATTGGCCACGAGGTTGGTGACGATCCGGAGCGCATGCGCGGGATCGACGCGCGCCACCACGCGCTCGTCGATCACCCTCGTGACGATGCGCGGCGGGCCCGGCGGCGAGAGCTGCGTCGCCACCTCGCGGACGACAGCGGCGAGGTCGCATGGCCGTGCGCGCACCGGCATCTGCCCGGCCTCCAGGCGCGCGAGATCGAGGAGCTGATCGGCGAGCTGCGAGAGCGCGGTCGCGTTTCGCTCGACGCGCGAGAGCGCGGCGTCATCGTCGATCATGCGGCCGGAGGCCCGAAGCATCGCCGCCTCGCCCCGCACGATCGCGAGCGGCGTGCGGAGGTCGTGGCTCAGGTTCACGAAGAGCCGCCTCTTCAGCTCGTCCTCGCGCTGCAGCTGCTCGTTCGCTCGCACGAGCCCGAGCCGAGCGACGAGCTCCTTGCGCTTCAAGCGATCGCGCGCTGCCGCCGACACGATGAGCACGCCCCACGCGAACCCGACCACCGTGACGGTCAGCGTGTAGATCGACGTGGCGCCGACGAAGAGGAGCGAGGTGAGCGAGGCCATCGTGATGCACGCGATGACGAGCGTCGTCTGCCAGGTGAAGGCGCCCAGCAGACACACGACGATCACCGAGAGCGCGAGCGCGCCCACCTTCGCCGGCAGCTTCTCGAGCGGCACCACAGTGAAGCCCCAGCTCCCCAGTGCCGCCGTGAGCGTCCAGGCGGCGATGGTCCATCGCTCGATCGACGCGAGCGTGCGTGCCTTCCGCAGGTACAGGAGCATGGCGACGCACATCGCGAGCTCGGGGACGCGGATGATCGACGACTGCGTCCACGAGAAGACCGCGCGATCCATCACGAGGTAGGTGACGACGAACAGCGGCAGAGAGCCGCCCCAGATCCAGCGCGAGCGTGTCTGGATCGTCTCCGCGCGCTCGGCGTCGAAGGCCTCGTCGAAGGTCACGAATTACCCACGAAATATCGGTGTCTTACGATTGCGGTGCACAGGCCGGCCAGTATACTTCGCAACAGTGTCCGCAGCGGTCCTCGTGCTCGAAGACGATCCCTTGATCCGGCGGGGGGTGGTCCGTCAGATCGAGGCTGTCGGTGGCTACACCGTCGTGGCGCAGGCCGGCGACGTCGTGTCCGGGCAGAAGGCCATCGAGACGTCGGGCGCGACGATCGGCGTCTTCGATCTCCAGCTCTCGGACGGGAGCTCCATTCCGCTGATTCGCCTCGCCGTCGAGAAGCAGATGGCGATCCTCGTGCTCACGGTCTGGGACGACGACGAGAGCGTCTATCAGGCGCTCGCCGCCGGCGCATCGGGCTATCTCCTCAAGGGCGATGCGGCAGCACGCGTGGCCGAGTCCCTCGCGGTCCTCCAGGACGGCGGAGCGCCCATCTCGCCGATCATCGCGCGCCGTCTGCTCGAGGACTTCCGCATGCGCGGCGCAACGCAGACGGTCGCCACGCCCGCCGCCGCGGTCGTCGTCGATGCCGGGCTCGACGGCGCCGAGCTCACGGGCCGTGAGCGCGAGATCATCGAGCTGTTCGCGAAGGGCGCGACCTATGACGACGTGGCGCGGATGCTGACGATGAGCGTCAACACGGTTCGCCATCATGTGCGCTCCATGTACCGCAAGCTCCATGTCTCCTCGAAGACCGAAGCCGTTACCATCGCCTACCGCCTCGTCTAGCGCTGCACACGACACGAGAACTAGAGACCGCGGAGTCGCGGAAGGACGGAGGCGACCACGGAGATTTTTTGGTTCGAGACACGCGCTCGACCAGGAATCTCGGTGACCCTCTGGACGTCGCGGTACGCGGTGGGCCTGGTGTGCTGAGATCGGCAGCCAATCTGATCTCCGTTCTCGTCTCCGTTCCTCCGTGACTCCGCGGTCGCTGGTCTCTTGGTCTCGTCAGAAGCCGCCGCTGAAGGAGACGGCGCTGTGGACCGCGGGGGCGATGAGGGCCTGGCTGCTCGCGCTCGGGGGGTTGGGGTTCGACGATGAGGAGGACGAGGACGACGCAGAGTGGAAGATCAGCGGGATCCCCACGCCGATGATCGATCCCACCACGGCGCCCGTCATCACGTCCGAGAAGTAATGCTTGTCCGCGGCGATCCGGAGGTAACCGACCGAGACCGCCATCGACATGCCCGCGCCCCACACCAGCGGCGCGAGACGGTAGCCACGCAGCGTGTTGACCATGCCTGCCGATGTCGCCACCGCGAACGCGAGCGTCGTGTGCCCCGAGAAGAACGAGAGGTTGTCGTCCGAGGGGCTGTCGGTCAGCGCGCGGATGGCGTCCGGCGCGCGGGGCAAGAAATGCACGAACGGCCGCTCGCGCGCGAAGGCGAACTTCGCGATCTGGTTGATGTCGCCCGTGATGACCGTGGCCTCCGTGATGAGCAGCGCGTCGACCGGGAAGCGCCCGATGGCCTTCTCGTTCGCCTCGGAGAGCGCGGTGAGAGCCATCATGCTCGCGGGCTCCACGAAGAACCCGATGACCGAGCTCACGGTCGCCGCCGTCTCGGGGTTCTTCCAGACGACGCTCTTCCGCACCCAGCTGTCGTACGGATTGAGGAGATCCTTGCCGTCCTCGGCGCGGTAACACCAGCGACACTTCTCGGGCACGAGGTCGGATTTCAGCATCTCCGAGGTGAGCCACCACACGCCGCCGACCGAGGTCACCGCGACATCGATGCGCGTGTCGTAGCGAAGCTCGCGCGCGCCGTCGGCGCTCGCAGGAGAAGCGCCGAGGAGCACGGTGAGCACGACGAAGATGGCAGTCGAGAGACGCACGCCGGTGCACTATAAGCGACGGGCACCGAGTCACGATGGATACGCGCAACATCCGCACTGCGATCGCCGTCTGCACCTTCGCTGGGTGCCTCCTCGGCTCGATCACGCGCGGATTCACGAGCGCCCCGGGGATCGCCACCGCGCAGGCGCAGCAGCCGCAGGTCAGCGGCTACGCCATCGATCGCTTCGAGCCCTCCGACCGCGGCAGCGACTGGTTCGTCAACGAGTCGCTCGACTTCCG
>JAYTZB010000343.1:0-3495 GCA_043742085.1 Polyangiaceae bacterium | reverse complement strand
CGCGCCGCGCTCCAGTCGTCGCGGACCTGGCTGCGCGCGCTACGAAGCGCGGCGCCGACCAGGAACGGACGGCGCGGCGACGGCGGCGGCGCGTCGTCGCCGCCCGCATCGAAGGGTGCCGCCTCGGAGGGGGACTGATCGAGCCCGGCATCGAGGGCGATGATGCCGCCACCGTTCGCGTCGCCGCGTGCGTCCCCGGGTGCGTCACCGCTCGACGCTGCGTCGCTCTGCGAGCCCGTGCCCCCGGCCGAGTCGCTCCCGCAGGCGGCGATGCCCACCGTCGCGAAGGTCGTCGCGCTCACCACTGCCAGCAACCGCACACGTAGATCCGAGCATCGCATCGCGTTCGCTCCTCCAGGCTTCATGGCGCTTCACGGCGCTCCATGGCCACCCCGAGATGGCCACGGCGCGGGACGTCCGTCTTGCGAAAAAACGTTTCGTATGCGAAACATCTTGCCCGATGCCGCCGATGAACATGCGTGAGCTGGTCGCCGATCTCGAAGCGCGACGCGCGAAGGTGCGCGAGATGGGCGGTCCCGAGCGCATCGCCAAGCAGCACGAGCGCGGCAAGCTCACGGCGCGCGAGCGCATGGATCGCTTCTTCGACGACGGCGTCTACTTCGAGCTCGGCACGCACGGCACGCAGATGGGCCTCGCTGCCGGCCCGGACGGGACCGACAAGCCCGTCGCCGACGCGGTCGTCACCGCGTTCGGAAAATCCAACGGCCGCATGGTGTGCTGCGCCGCCTACGACTTCACGGTGAAGGGCGGCAGCATCGGCTACACCGGCGAGGAGAAGGTCACGCGCCTCCGCCAGATGGCGCTGCGCGGTCGCTGGCCGATCGTGTGGTTCGTCGACTCGGGCGGCGCGCGCATCGACCCTGGATCGAGCCACCCCGACATGATCTCGCTCTTCGCCGGCTCCGGTCACCTCTTCCGCGAGCAGGTGCACATGAGCGGCGTCGTCCCGCAGGTGGCGGCGATGGTCGGTCCCGGTGCCGCCGGCACCGCGTACATCCCAGGCCTCGCCGACTACGTTCCGATGATGAAGGGGGTCGGCAGCCTCGCCCTCGCCGGCCCTGCGCTCGTGAAGGCCGTGACCGGCCAGGACATCGCCGAGCAGGAGCTCGGTGGCTCGAAGGTCCACTCCGAGGTCAGCGGCGTGGGCGACGGCGAGTTCGCGACCGACGCCGACTGCATCGACGCCTGCAAGAAGTACCTCTCGTACTTCCCCTCGAACTGCGACGAGCTCCCGCCCGATCTTCCCGTCACCGATCCCATCGATCGTCGCGAGGAGTCGCTCCTCGATCTGCTGCCCGAATCCACGCGCAAGCCGTACGACATGTACAAGCTGATCCGCGCCATCGTGGACCACGGCGACATCTTCGACATCAAGCCGAGGTTCGCGCGCTCCATCATCACGTGCCTCGCGCGCATCGGCGGCAAGAGCGTCGGCATCGTCGCCAATCAGCCCAATTACCTCGGCGGCATCCTCGAGAACGACTCCGCCGACAAGGCCTCGCGCTTCATGCAGATCTGCGACGCGTTCAACGTGCCGCTCGTGTTCCTGCAGGACGTGCCGGGATTCATGGTCGGCTCGAAGGTCGAGCACGCCGGGATCATCCGCCACGGCGCGAAGATGATGCACGTGATGAGCGCGGCGACGGTGCCGAAGATCACCGTGGTCGTGCGCAAGGCCTACGGCGCCGGCTACTACGTGATGTGCGGTCGCGCCTACGAGCCCGACCTCATCGTGTCGTGGCCGACCGGCGAGATCTCGGTGATGGGCGCCGAGGGCATGGTGGGCATCGCCGGCCGGAAGCTGTTCGGGGGAGTGGAACCGCCCCCCGAGGTGAAGAAGCAGATCGTCGATCAGATCCAGAAGAACATCGACATCTACAAGGTGGCGGGCTGGGGTCTCATCGACGACGTCATCGACCCGCGCGACACGCGGAAAGCGATCGCCTGGGGCCTCGAGCTCGCTCGTCACAAGAAGGTCGAACGCCCCGAGAAGCGCCGCGGCATCCTTCCCGTCTGACCGATCGGCGTGCAGAGACGCCACACGTCGCATTTCTGCTGCGGGCCTCATGCCCATTTTCCCGAGGCTTGAAGCTGGCGAGCTTATTGCTCAGCTGGCGCCGTGACCGAGCCAAAGCCTGCGACGACCCCTGCCGACCGCTCGAAGCAGACGTTCGTGCGGATGGAGCTCACACCGCGCACCGCGCTGATCGCGCTGGTCACCATCGCCTCGGTCTGGCTGTTCCTCCAGCTCTGGCAGATCCTCCTCGTCATCGTCGTCGCAATGATGTTCGTGGGGTTGCTCAACCCCTTCGTCGACAAGCTCGAGAAGCGCGGGCTCGGACGCGGCTACGCCGTCGCCATCGTGTTCGGCGTGCTCTTCCTCGCGGTCGGCGGCTTCTGCGCGCTGACCGTGCCCAACCTCGTCGCGCAGGTGGCGGACGTCGTCGAGAACCTCCCCGAGTCGCAAGAACGCATCGCGCACGCGCTCGACGGCACGCGGCTCGGTACGCCGCTCGCCGCGTCGATCCGCGGGCTCCACCCCGCCGAGCTCGGCACGAAGGCGCAGGAGTACGGGATCACCTACGCCCCGAAGATCGTGGAGATCTTCGCCTACACCGCGACGTCGTTCTTCCTCGCGCTCTATCTCATGCTCGATCGTGATCGCATGCGCGGCGCGTTGTTCGCGCTCGTGCCGCGCGACTTTCACGTGCGCATGTCGCGGGTGCTCATGAACCTCGAGACGATCGTCGGCGGCTACATGCGTGGTCAGGCGATCACGTCGCTGCTCATGGCCGTCTTCACGTTCATCGTGCTCACCATCGCCGGGGTGCACAATGCGCTCGCGCTCGCGCTCTTTGCCGGCGTCGCCGACGTGCTGCCGTACATCGGCGCGCTGCTCGCGTGCGGGCCCGCGGCGCTCGCGGCGCTCTCGCAAGGGACCACCGTGGCGCTCGTCGTGCTCGTGGTGCTCGCCATGTACCAGGAATTCGAGAGTCGCGTGATCGTCCCGCGCGTCTACGGCAAGGTGCTGCGGTTGCCGCCGGCATCGGTCATGGTCGCGCTGCTCGTCGGCGGCAAGCTGCTCGGCATCCTGGGCGCGCTCCTCGCGCTGCCCATCGCCGCGGGCATCCGCATGATGATCGCCGAGCTGCGTGTCGAGCTGCCCGGCGAGGAGGTGGACGACCCCGAGCTGCGCGCGAAGGACGCGATGGCCGAGCGCGAGTTCGCCGAGCGCGCCGCTGGCCATCCCGCCGTCGAGGCCGCCGCCATCGCCACCGAGATCGCCGAGGAACGTCGCGACGACGACGCGAGCAAGCTCGACGACCCGCGCGAAGCGGCGACCGAGCCGCTCACCTCCGGCGCACGCTGACCTCGCTCGGCTGCGTCACGAGCCGACGCGCTGGCTCAGCGCTGCGCACGACAGCACGATGCGCGTCGTGCCGCTGGCGCCCAGCGGCGTGACCGACGACGGCG
>JAYTZB010000342.1:0-2323 GCA_043742085.1 Polyangiaceae bacterium | reverse complement strand
GAGCTCACTCGTCACGATCACGGAGACCGTCAAGCTCGCGTCCTTCGGCGGCTCGGTCACGATCGCGAGGTCGATCTCGTCCGCGGCGAGCGCCTCCATCGCTCGCTTCAACGCCTCCAGCACGATGGTGATGTCGACACGCGGCTGCGTTCGCGCGAACTGTCCGATGGCGGCCGGCAGCCAGACATAAGACGTGTAGCAGCTGGTGGTGACACGGAGCGGTACGCGGGACTCGCGCGCTTCGCCTTCGAGATCCTGCTCGAGCGCGAGCAGCTCACCCAGCAGCCGCTCCGCGGAGGCCAGCATCCGTACGCCCATCGACGTCGGCACCATGCGCTTGCCGACGCGATCGAAGAGGCGCGCGCCGAGCTCGCGCTCGAGATCGAGCAGCTGATGGCTCAGCGCGGACTGCGAGAGATGGAGCCGCCCTGCCGCCCGCGTCACGCTCTGCTCCGAGGCAATGGCCTGCACGAGGCGCAAGTGCTTCACCTCGAGACGACCAGCGGGCTTTGGATCATGCGGATATTTCATCGTTCCTATGGAAACTATGAGCTGGTGAGCTGGTCGGTTGCAAATCAATCTTTGCGGATGGACCTCTACATCACACCGCTCTCCGGTTCGTTCGCCGCTCACGTCGCGTGCCTCGAGGCAGGCCTCCCGGTGACGCTTCGCCGCGTCGACCGCAAGACCAAGCTCCTCGAAGGCGGCGGCGACTACCGCGCGGTCGCCCCGCAGGGGATCGTCCCGACGATCGCCCTGCCAGACGGCTCGCTGCTCACGGAGATCTCCGCGATCCTCCAGTACGTCGCTGACCGCGCGCCTGCGAGCGGTCTCGCGCCTGCCTGGGGAACGCCGGAGCGCTATCGGTTGATCGAGTGGCTCTCGTTCGTGGCGACGGAGCTACACAAGAAGCATCTCTGGGTGATCTTCAGCTCGCAGACTCCGGACGTGGCGAAGGCCTTCGCGGTGAGCAGCGCGTCGGCTCCGCTCGCGTATGTGGCGGCGCATCTCGACACGCGCGAGCACCTGCTCGGCGAGCACTTCACGGTGGCCGATGCGTACCTCTTCTGGGCGCTGTTCGTCGCGCCGCACGGCGGCCTCCCGCTCGATGCGTTTCCCTCGCTCGTGAAGTACGTGGCGCGCGTCCAGACGCGGCCGAGCATCCAGACGGCGCTCGCGATCGAGGGGCCGCTCTACAGGCAGGAGTCAGGAAGGGTCTAGAGCGGATTGCCGTCCGCGACCCACTGGACGAGCGCGCGATACTCGGCCGAGCTCGTGCCGAAGAGCGTGAGTCCCACATGGACCGCAGGGCATGCCGGATCCTCCACGGGGCACTGATAGATCAACGCTCCTTCGCTCTTGGCGGCGGTGTATCCCGCCGGCGCGCCCGCGAGCAGGTTCGGAGGCTGCAAGTTCGTCGCGTGGCAGTCCGTGCATGCGCCCGCTGCGTAGGCCTGGCTCCAGATGTTCGCCAGGTTGTCCGCGACGTAGGAAGCCTTCGGTCGGCCCGATGCGCTCACCGGCGTGCCGAAGCCCTTTGCGTTGTGCGCGTAGACGGCGAACACGTACGTCTTGGTGCACGTGTCTGCCGGGTAGTTGCACGTGTTGATGCCCGTGACGGTGGCCGATGTCGCCACGACCTGCAGCTTGAAGCTGCCGTCCACGTAGACGTCGTACGAGTCGATGGTGTTGCCGCCGTTCGAGGCCGGTGCGGTCCACGAGAGAGACATCTGCGCGCCACCGGGCGTGAGCGTGAGGCCGGTCGGCGCGTCCGGTACCGTGTCGAGAACGCAGGCCGGCGATGCCGTCCACGCTCCGCTGGTCTGGCACGCCGCCGTGGTCGAGCCTTGCAAGCGGTAGCTCGCATTGCACGCGAAGGTCACGCTGTCGCCGGTGACGCCGGCACCGGGGCTCGGCGCGGTCACGGATCCGTTCGCCGGTGCGCCTGGAACCGGGCCGCACGAATTGGGCGCGCACGTGGGCGTGAGATTGCTCCACGCGTGGCTCGCCAGGCACGTGGTCGTCGCTGCGCCGGCGAGCGTGTAGCCCGCGCTGCAGCCGAACGTTCGCGTGTCGCCGGTAACGCCCGTCGTTGCGCTCACGCTGCCATGAGACGGCGCCGTGAGATCGGGCGTGCACGCATCGGCGACGCACGAGGGCGGCGCGGTCCACGCACCGCTCGACTGGCAGGTCGCCGTGGTCGAGCCGCTCAGCGAGTAGCCGGCGTTGCATGCATACATCACGGAATCGCCGGTCACGCCCGCGCCAGGGGCCGGCGCGGTGACCGTTCCATGCGCCGGCGCAGACGGTGCGGCTCCGCAGG
>JAYTZB010000341.1:0-2684 GCA_043742085.1 Polyangiaceae bacterium | reverse complement strand
AATGCCGAGGCCGCCATCCTCAAGGCGCACGAGCTCCGCGCACGTGGCGCGCTCCCCGGCGCCGCGCTCGAGGCCGCTGCCGATGCGCTCGCCCGCGCTCGCGCCTGCGGAGAAGAGGACCTCCTCGCCGAGATCCACGCGCTCCTCGCCACCCTCTGCCGCGACGCCGGTGACGTGCAGGCTGCGCAGGCCCACTGCTGCCGCGCCATCGCCGTTCGTGACCAGGTCGCCGCCGGCCTTCCCGCGGACATCCGCTCGGCGTTCCTCGCGAAGCCGGACATCGTCGCCGTCTCGCGCCTCAACAACGCGCTCGCCAGCGTCACGACGCTCTCCGACAACGACGTCGAAGAAGAGGCGCCGCGCACGCAGCGACTCGTCCCGCGACCCGGCATCGACGCCGCGGCGCCGGTTCGCGAGATCATCGGCAACGACCCCGAGATTCGCAGCCTCATCAGCGCGATCGGCAAGGTCGCTCGCGCTAACAGCACGGTCCTCATCCGCGGCGAGTCCGGCACCGGCAAGGAGCTGGTCGCCGAGGCTCTCCACCGCGCCAGCGAACGCGCCAACGGCCCGCTCGTCAGCGTCAACTGCGCGGCGCTCGTCGAGACCCTGCTCCTCTCGGAGCTGTTCGGTCACGAGAAGGGCGCCTTCACCGGCGCCGCCTCGCGTCGTCGTGGTCGCTTCGAGATGGCCGAGGGCGGAACGCTCTTCCTCGACGAGATCGGCGACATCTCCTCGCGCACGCAGGTCGCTCTCCTGCGCGTCCTCCAGGAGAAGACCTTCGAGCGCGTCGGCGGCACGCAGCCGATCCGCGCGAACGTCCGCGTGATCTGCGCGACGCACCGCGACCTCAAGGCCATGGTCGAGCGCGGTGAGTTCCGCGAGGACCTCTACTACCGCCTCAAGGGCATCACGCTCGAGGTCCCCCCGCTCCGCGCGCGCATCGGCGACCTGCCGAAGATCGCCGACCACCTCCTCGGTCGCATCGCCCTCGAGCGCAACGAGACCGCCAAGACGCTCGGCGAAGGCGCTCTCGACCTCCTCCAGCGTCACCGCTGGGCAGGTAACATCCGCGAGCTCGAGAACGTGCTCCGCGCGGTCTCCCTCTTCGCCGACGGCGAGGTCATCACCGCGAGCGACCTCATCGACAACGTCGAGGACTTCCGCGCCGTGGCGCAGTCGGGTCCTGCCTCTCAGCCGCCGCTATCGCTGCGCGCGAGCCTGTTGCCGCCGGTGAATGCTCCGCTCGCTTCGCTGCCAGGCGTCTCGGGTGTCATCGGCAACGACGGCGGCAGCGAAGAAGACGACGGCTCCGGCATGCTCCCCGACACCGAGTCGGGCGCCACGTCGGTTGCCTATGCGACGGTCCGCCAGGGCGCGGTCTCGCTGTCCGACATGAAGCGTCAGATCGAGCGCGATTGCATCGCGCGCGCGCTGACGGAAACCAAGGGAAACATCACGCGGGCTGCCGCGTTGCTCGGCATGAAACGGCCGCGCCTTTCGCAGCTCGTGAAGCAATACGGTCTCGCGGCGTCCTCGGAGTCGAGCCAATGAAACGCATCTCTATCAGCCACGTGGCGTCTGTTCTCGCGTTCTTCTTCACTGTCGGAAGCGTCGGCTGCATCGGGCAGACCACCTCCGCCGGAGATGGGACGAGCGAGAGCTCGCTCGACTCTCAAGGCAGCCACGACGTCGGCGACGGCGACCCGCAGGCCGGCAAGTTCGAGGGTAAGACCTCTCAGGCGCTCGAGCTCAAGGTCCGCGCGACCAACGAGGGCAACGGCCCCTCGCCCGAGCCCTGGGAGACTCAGCAGGGTCCCAGCCCCGAGCCCTGGAACGGCCACGCGATCATCGTCGCCACCGATCCCAAGGGCGGCACGAAGCCTTAGTCGTCCGAAAAGGCGGTAGGCTTCCACCCCGATGGAGGACCTACGCGCCCGCACGACGCTGTTCTGCGGCGTCATCGCGTTTGCCATCGCGCTCTCGATGCTCCTCCGCGGACGGCGGATGCAGCACTGGCTCTTCGCGGCGTTCTCGACCTGCGTTGCCTTCTGGTACGTGAGCCAGTCGCTCACCGACCTCATGAAGGACGTGGGCTTCGAGCGCGTCACGGCGGTCCTCACGGTCCTCCTCCCGCAGTTCGCGGTGCATCTCTTCGAGTCGATCTCGCCGCTCGAGACGCGCGCGGTCGAGGCCACCGCGGCTCGCACGCGGCTCCCCAAGATCGCGACCGCGCTGCTCTTGCCGATGCTCGCCGTGGCGCTCTCGCCGTACCACCAGGCGGGGCCATGGGTGCGCGCCCTGGTGCTCGGCTCCGTCTACTTCTACGTCTTCGGTTTACTGGCCGGCGCGCTCATCGCGCTGTGGCTGCGTGGCCAGAAGAGCCCGTCACGCGCCATCCGCGATCGGATCCGCTTCCTCGCATCGGTCGGCGCGATGGCGATGACCTTCACGATGGGCGACTTCGTTTCGTTCCTCGGCGTCTACATCCCGCCCATCGGCGCGGTGCTCGCCATCGTCTTCCTCTTCGTGCTCGCGGAGTCGCTCACGCGGCCGCGCCTCGCCGACCTCTACGAGCTCTCGGGCCGGCTCCTCGTCTCGACCGCGCTCGCCTTCGCGCTGGCGGGCATTTTCTATGTATCCATCACGTATATCGGTCGCTTCGGCGCGATGTACCTGAACGC
>JAYTZB010000340.1:0-6324 GCA_043742085.1 Polyangiaceae bacterium | reverse complement strand
CGAAGTCGATGAAACCGCGGGTCGGCTCGGTCGCCACGAGCTCGACGCGGAGCGTGTCCCCGACGTCGAGCCCCTGCTCGCCCTTGACCACCCGGCCCTCTGCCGGCGGCGTGACGAGCCGGACGAACGTGCCCTTCGGCGAGACGCCGGTGACGACGGCGTCGAAGGTCTCGCCGATGCGCTTCGACAGGAACGTCGCGGCGGCCACCTTGCGCATCGTTCGCTCGAACTTGCGCGCGTGGTTCTCCATGTCCGTGCAGCGCGCCGAGACCTCGCGGAGCTCGGCGACCGTGTACGGCGACGGCTGCTTGCTCGCCGCGGCCTTGAGGAGGCGCTGCGTGACGAGATCGCCGAAGCGCCGATTGGGCGCGGTGGAGTGGGCGTAGTCGTCGACGGCGAGACCGAAGTGGCCTTCGGGCGACGAGGGATCGGCGACGGCGTACTCGCCGGGGCCCATGAGCTTGACGATGCTCAGCGACAGATCGGTGAAGCGCTTGGGATCGGACTCGTGCTGGTCGCGCAGGAACTCGGAGAGGGCGATGACATTGGGCTCGGCGGGCAGCTTGGTGCCGCGCCCGGCGGCCACCTCCACGATGCGGTCCCAGCGCTTCGGTGTGCGGACGACGCGCCGCAGGGATGCGAAGTTGCGCTCCTCGAGGTAGCGGGCGGTCACGCCGTTGGCGGCGATCATGAGGTCCTCGATGATGTCGCGACCACGGTTCTTGTCGACGAGCGTGAGCGAGACCACCTCGCCATTCTTGGCGACGGCGCGCGCCTCGGCGGTCTCGAGCTGGAGGGCGCCGTGCTCCACGCGACGCTTGCGCAGCCGGCGCGCGGCCTCTTCCTGCATGAGGAGCTGATCGCCCAGCGCCGGGTT
This sequence comes from Polyangiaceae bacterium, assembly GCA_043742085.1. Taxonomy (GTDB): domain Bacteria; phylum Myxococcota_A; class Polyangia; order Polyangiales; family Polyangiaceae; genus Labilithrix. The sequence goes on along the minus strand of JAYTZB010000340.1, from coordinate 5,447 downwards.
CTTCGCGATCTCGGGCGGGGGCTCGCCGCGCCGGTCGAGCCACGCTCCGATGTCCTCGTAGACGAGCTTCGCGTGATTGCGGAGGCGCGCGCGGTACACGTCGGACGCGGTGATGGCGCCGTCGGGCGCGATGGTCATGTCGGTCACGACCGCGAGGCGATCGACGTCCGCGAGGAGCGACGTCGCATCGCTCGAGAGGTCGTCGGGGAGCATCGGGAACGTCGCGACGCCGGCATACAGCGACGTGGTGTTGAGGCTCGCGTGGCGATCGATGGGCGAGCCCTTGGGGACGAAGACGTCGACGTCGGCGATGCCGATGCGCACGCGGATCGACCCGTCGGGAAGGCGCTCCGACACCTCCACCTGATCGAGATCGGTCGATTCGCGATTGTCGATCGACGACCAGAGGAGCTGGCGATCGTCACGGACGTCGGCCGGATCGCGCGTCGGTGCGTGGACCCCTGCGGCATCGCGCGCCTCGGGTGCGAAGTCGACGACGAAGCCCTCCTGCGTTGCCACCTGCTTCGCGACGGCGACGAGGTCGATGTGTTGCGGCGGCCGATGATCCCGATCGTTCATGGTCTTCTCTTCTATCGCGTCCGCCGCTCTCGCGCAGCCTGCGCGCATCGTGGCACGATGCCCCGGTGAAGCACTTCATCAACGACCGGCTCGATATCGTGACCGAAGCCCTCGACGCGGCGGTGCTGCTCGGCGAGGGAAAGGTGGCGCGTCTCGACGGCTATCCGGCGATCAAGGTGCTGGTCCGGACCGATGCCGATCGCTCGCAGGTCGCGCTCGTCTCGGGAGGCGGGGCGGGGCACGAGCCGGCGCACGCGGCCTTCGTCGGCGCGGGCCTGCTGACCGCGGCGGTGTGTGGAGAGATCTTCGCGTCGCCGAGCGTCGATGCCGTGCTGGCCGGAATCCTCGCGGTGACCGGGGACGCGGGCTGTCTCCTGATCGTGAAGAACTACACCGGCGATCGTCTGAGCTTCGGCCTCGCTGCCGAGCGCGCGCGGGCGCTGGGCTTGAAGGTGGAGATGGTGGTGGTGGGGGACGACATCGCGATCGCGGATGCGACGCGACCGCGTGGGCTCGCGGGCACGCTCTTCGTGCACAAGGTCGCGGGCCACGTCGCGCGTTCGGGTGGCTCGCTGGCCGAGGTGAAGGCCGCCGCGGAGCGCGTCGCGACCACCGTACGATCGCTCGGTATTTCCCTGTCTTCGTGCACGATACCGGGACAGCCGGCGGAGGGGCGTATCGGCGAGGACGAGGTGGAGCTGGGCCTCGGCATCCATGGTGAGCCGGGCGCGGAGAAGATTGCCTATCGCCCGATCGCAGAGCTCGCGACGACGATGGCGAAGCGGCTCGACGCAGCGCTCGGCGACGCGAAGGAGCCGCTCGCGGTGCTGGTGAACGATCTCGGAGGCGTGCCGCCGATCGAGATGGCCGTGGCGACCCGCGCGCTCCTCGCGGCGCTGGCGGCCGAGCGGCGCGAGGTGGCGCTGGTGTTCGGGCCGGATCGGCTGATGACGTCGCTCGACATGAAGGGCCTGTCGGTCTCGGTGATGCCCGTCGACGAGGCGCTGACGCGCGCGCTCACCGCGCAGGTCGAGCCACGAGCGTGGTCGAGGGGCCGAGCGCCGGTGAAGGTGGCACCGCTGCCGCTGGCGCGCGCACTGGAAGCGATGACCTACGCGTCGTCGTCGAACCCGGCGTGTCGTCGGGTGGTGGAGACGGCGTGCCGGACGCTGCTCGCGCTGGAGGCGGAGCTCAATGCGCTGGACGCGAAGGTGGGCGACGGTGACACGGGCTCGACGTTCGCGACCGCCTCGCGAGCGCTGCTGAGCGACCTCGATCGCCTGCCGTTCGGTGAGCCGCCGCTGCTGTGCGCGAGCATCGCGGATCGCCTGTCGACGGTGATGGGCGGGTCGAGCGGCATCTTGCTGTCGATCGGCGTGGCGGCGATGGGCGGAGCGATGAGGGCCGCCGCCTCGAAGAATGCGGCTGCGCCGGACGCGCTCGACTGGGCGAGAGCGCTCCACGAGGGCGTGCGCCGCATCCAGCACGTCGGCGGAGCGTCGCCGGGCGACCGCACCATGCTCGACGCGCTCTTCCCGGCGGCAGCGGCGCTGGAGGCGGGCGAGGGCCTGGCAGCGGCCGCGAAGGCAGCGCAGCGAGGTGCGGAGCTGACCGCGTCGATGACGACCGCGCGTGCGGGACGATCGAGCTACGTGCCGAGCGAGGCACTGCGCGGCGTCGCGGATCCGGGCGCGGTGGCGATGGCGGCGGTGTTCGAGGCCATTGCGCGCGCCGGGTGAGCTCTCGCTAGGCAGCCAAACAGTCGCTCAATCAAGAGCGCGCGCGGGCGCGACGTTCACTTGCCGCTTCCGCCCAGGCCCCACGCGCGGAGCGCGGCCGCGGTCGCCGCGTCCGGTGCCTTCGGATGCACTGGCAATGCAACCGCACGTCGCACCTCGCCGCTCGCGTCGGCCGATGTCACAGTTCCGCCCGCTGACGTCACCCCCGCGCCGGCGAGCCCACCGGCGGCGCCCGCGCCGCCCGCGCCCGTGCCCAGCCCGGTCGTGGTCGTCGGACTGGGAACCGTGGCCGCGCGGCTCAGCTCCTCGAAGACGAGCGCGTGCAGGATCTCCGTGGCCAGCGGATGCGTCGCTCGAACGTCGCTCACGCAGTCGGCCTCCAGCGACAGGTTGCACATCTTCGACTCGCGATCCCTCGAGCCCGACAGCACGAAGCCCGACCAGCGCGCCGAGAAGCGCGACGTCGTCGCCGCGATGCGCGGACGCTCCGGACCCTGCGGGCCACGCTGCGCGATCGTCCAGAGGCTCTCGCCACGAAGCTGCGGCGGCGGCGTGAGGCCGAGGGCTTCGAGCACCGTCCGCGCGAGATCGACGCTCGCCGTCGGCGACGACACCCGCGCTCGTATCGGCACGCCCGGCGCTCGCACGATCAACGGCACCGCCAGCGCGCCCTCGTCCAGCGAGTCCTCCTCGAGGAACGGCGCATGCGCCGACGTATCGATGCCGACGTCGCCGGTCACGATCCACGTCGTGTCCGCCTCACGACCGAGGCTCTTCACGTGCGCCACGAGCTTGCCCAAGGCCGCGTCGTGCGCGAGCACTGCCTTCGCATGAAGCGCGAACGCTCGCTCGCGATCCGCGTCCGTGAACAGCTTGCTCGCCCCGGACCGTCGCACCTTCGCGAGCATCTCGCCGGCATGCTTCGCGTCCAGGCTGCCGGTATAGCCCGCGGGCGCGAGCTCCTTCTCGTCGCCGCTCACGACGTCCCAGGGCGGGTGCCCACCACGCGCGTGCACGACGACGAGGAAGCGATCTTCCTTGTGACCGTCGAGCCAGTGCTCGACGTCCTCGAACACCGCGGTGGCGGGCGCGTCCTCGACCGGCGACCGCGCCGTGAACGTCTCCCACCCTCGCGTGAAGCCGTACGCCGTGCCGGTGGTCGGGTTCGCCGTGAACATGGCGGTGACGATGCCCGCCTGACGCGCGGCCTCGGCAATGGTGGTCCCGGTCGTCCCCAGCATCGCCTCCGGCTCGGACACGCCATGCACGCGCGGCGGCAGACCCGTGAGCATCGATGCGAGCGCGCCGCTCGCGAAGCTCGTCGACGCACGATGCGATTCGAAGACCGTTCCCGCCGTCGCGAGCTGCGCGAGCTCCGTCGTCGCCGTCGCGCCTCCATAAGGTGAGAGCGACTTCGGCGCCATCGAGCCCAGCACCACCATGATGACGCCGCGCGCCTCGGGCGCCTTCAGCGTCTCGGCGGCATGCACCGCCACGACGCGCGGCTCGGCGAAGACGACGCGTGCGCCCTTCGTGCTCGTCTTCACGACCAGCTCCACGGCGGCGAGCGTGCCGACGTCTCCGAGCGGAAGCGAGATGGGCTGCCACGCCGGCGCGCCTTCGCCGCCGAGATGGTAGCTGCCCACGACGCGCGGTTCCGCCCGATCGACGAGCACGCGCACCTCGGCTTCGGCCTCGCCGCCGCTCACGCCGATCTGTCCCTCGAGGCTCGCGCCGCTGGGAACGAACGCGCCGCAGCGCACCGACCCCGGCGCTCGCAGCGAGACTCCGCGGCGCGCCACGCCGCCGATGGTCACCGTCGTCAGCGCATCGTTACGCGTCGGGGCGGAGTACGGCGCGTCGCCGTCCGGCGTGCCCACGCGGATCCAGTCGAACTCGGCGAGATTGTCGCGCGTGGCGCGCGCACCGCCGACGAGACGAACGAGCAGCTCGTTCGCGCCGCGCACCATCGACGCGTTCGCGGCATGCACCGACACCACCTTGGCCTCGCCCTTGACGAGCGGCAGCACGCCGATCGGCTTGCCGTTGAGGTACAGCGACGCGCTCCTGGCAGCGCCGCCGCGTACGCGCGCCTCGACGACGACGCCGCCGGCTTCGGGCTTCGTCTCGACCGCCGATACGAACGACAGCTCGAGCGAGCGCTCGTGCATGCTCGCCCACGATGCGCCTTCGTGCTCGCGCACCTCGACGTCGGGCACCTGGAGCTTCGTGCCGTTCATGCGCGGCCGCATCGTCGGATCCCCGAGATCGAGGAGTACGCCGCGATGCGAGAGCGTGCAGCCGTCGAACCCCGACACGAAATCGATCACCGTCGCGGAGGTCCGGTCGGCGCTCTTGTTGCCGCCGCTGCCGCCACCTGCGCCGGGCGGTGCCGCCGCGAGCGACACCGCGGCGCTGCTCGTCGGTGTCGGACCGTCGCCGCTCCGCGAGCACGCGAGCGCGGGAAGCACCGCGAGCGCGGCCAGCGCGAGGACATGGAGTGGTGCGAGACGCACGCGCGGCTCTTACCGCGGCCGGTGCCCGACGCAAAGCGCCCAGGCCCCCTCGTCGAGCCCGTTCGGAGCCCGCTCGGGGCCCGCAGCTCGAACCTCAGAACTTGATGTGAGCGACGTGGCCCGCGCGGACCTCGACGGCGCGATGCTGATCGCCTTCGACGCCGCTCACGCGTACGTCGTGGACGCCGTCCCAGAGCGGCAGCGTGGCCCCGCCGCGTCCGCGCTCCGTGCCGTCGACGAGGATGACCGCGTCGCCCGGAGCGGAGATCTCGAGGAGACCGTGTCCTGCTGCGACGTCGTTCTCGGCGACCGTGCTCGTGTACGTGGTGGCCTCGTTCTTCGCCGCGATCGACTGCGCGGGCGGCGCCGGCGGAGCCTCGACCTGCTTCGGCGACGTGACGGCCGCGGAGAAGTGGAGCACCGCCCACGCCACCACGCCGCCAGCGGCGACGAACGCGATCATCGGCCAGGTCCTGGTCTTCGACGGGAGACCTGCGCGCTCGTCTTCGCGCGTCGTCACGGCCGTGAGCGGCGTCTTCATCGCGCGGCTCTCGCTCGCGAGCATTGCTTCCGACGACTCGTCGATCGGGATCGCCCGCTCGGCGGCCTCCGC
>JAYTZB010000339.1:0-4251 GCA_043742085.1 Polyangiaceae bacterium | reverse complement strand
GACACGACGCACGAGGCCCGTTCAGCTCACCGAAGGCGGTGAGGGACGGGCCTCGGCTTTGTCTGCTGCTCGCATCCACCGCATCCCCCCGCATCCCATGGCAGGTCCGAAGAAGAGCATCCTGATCATCGAGGACGAGCCTCACATCGTGATGGGGCTGCGTGATGCGCTCGAGTTCGAGGGCTTCGGCGTCATCTCCGCCGGCAAGGGCAAGGACGGCATCCAGCTGGCGCGGGCCGAGAATCCCGACGCGGTCATCCTCGACCTCATGCTCCCCGACGTGAACGGCTACGCGGTCTGCGAGGAGCTCCGTCGCATCTCGCCGTTCATGCCCATCATCATGCTCACGGCGCGCTCGCAGGAGACCGACAAGATCCGCGGCCTCGATGCCGGCGCCGACGACTACGTCACGAAGCCGTTCAGCGTGAACGAGCTCATCGCGCGCATGCGCGCCATCTTCCGCCGCGTCTCGCGCCCCAGCGCGGCCCCCGAGGTGGTCGAGATCGGGCAGGGCAAGGTGAACTTCTCCGCGCACACCATGAAGGTGGACGGCGTCGAGCACGTGCTCTCCTTCTACGAGGTGGAGCTCCTGCGGCTCCTCGTCGAGCGCATCGGCCAACCGGTGAGCCGCGACGAGATCCTCCAGAAGATCTGGGGCCTCGAGGCGGCCCCGACCAACCGCACCGTCGACAACTTCATCGTGAAGCTGCGCAAGAAGATCGAGAAGCACCCGGACAAGCCGGCGCACATCCTCACGGTCTACGGCTACGGCTACAAGCTCGCAGCGCCCGAAGCGGAAAGCTGACCCGTGCCCGAAGAGAATCTCGAGACCCAGGAGCTGAAGGCGCAGCTTGAAGAGGCCCGCGAGCACGCCGAGCACGCCCACGCCGAGGCGCATGGTGACAAGGGGTCTGACCACGGCGGGCACGGTGGCGGCGGCGATAGGGCGCGCTGGACGCTCCACCTCTCGCTCTCGACGGCGATCATCGCGGTGTTCGCGGCCATCGCCTCGTTGCAGTCGGGCGCTGCGGAGAGCGCGGCCTTGCTGTCGAAGAACGAGTCGATCCTCTTGCAGGCCAAGGCAAGCGATCAGTGGGCCTACTATCAGGCCAAGAGCATCAAGATGTCCCTCTACGAGGTACAGCTCGAGACCGCGACCGGCGACGACACGATCGCGAAGTTCCGCGCCAAGCGCGACAAGTACGACCACGAGCGGGCGGAAATCGAGCGAGAGGCTCAGACGCTCGAGAAGGACTCCGAAGAGAAGGGAAAGGCTAGCGAAGAGCACTTTCACCGCCATCATCGCTTCGCGCTGGCGGTGACCATTTTCCAGGTCTCGATCGCGCTCGCCGCAATCGCCGCGCTGGCGCGCCGGCGGCCCCTCTGGCTCGCGAGCATGGCGGTCGGGGCGGGCGGCCTCTTCTACTTCTTGAAGGGCTTCGGGCTCCTCGGCGGCTGATACACCAGTGGGATGTCCGCGAGCCCCTCGCTGCCGCCCCCGTCGGAGCCGTTCTGCGCCACTGACCTTCGCGACGCGTGGCCCGCGCTCGCTACCGCCGAGCGCGCGGACGGGTTCAAGCTCCTCTCGCACACCGAAGCCGAGCGCTTCTTCCACGAGCTCAGCTCGAACGATCAGGCGGAGCTCCTCTGCGCGCTTCCAGGCGACGACCGCCGGATCTGGATGCGGATCTTGCCGCCCGACGACGCCGCGGACCTGGTCCAGTGCGCGCCGCGAGCTGCCCACGCCGGCCTGCTCGACGCGCTCGACGAGCCGACGCGTATGGAGGTGAACGTCCTCCTCGCGTACGCCGAGGACGCCGCGGGCGGTCTCATGAACCCGCGCTTTGCGCGCGTTCGCCCGGAGATGACCGTCGACGAGGCGATCAGCTACGTCCGGAAGCAAACCCGCGAGCACGCCGTCACCATCTACAGCGTCTACGTCCTCGACCAGGAGCAGCATCTCATAGGCGCCGTCTCCCTTCGCGATCTCTTCGAGGCGGCACCGGAGAAGACCGTCCGCGACGTCATGCGGGTCGACATCGTCCGCGTCGACGAGAACACGGACCAGGAAGAGGTCTCGAAGCTCTTCGCCAGGCACAAGCTGCTCGCCGTGCCGGTCGTCGACAAGGAGCTGCGCGTCGTCGGCATCATCACCGTCGACGACGCTGTCCACGTCGCCGAAGAAGAGGCCACCGAGGATATCCAGAAGCTCGGCGGCACCGAGGTGCTCGGCGCGCCCTACATGAAGATCGCCTTCCTCGGCATGGTGAAGAAGCGCGCCGGTTGGCTCTCTGCGCTGTTCCTCGGGGAGATGCTGACGGCGACCGCCATGGGTTACTTCGAGAACGAGATCGCGAAGGCGGTGGTCCTCGCCCTCTTCGTTCCGCTGATCATCAGCAGCGGAGGAAACTCCGGCTCGCAGGCGACGACGTTGGTCATTCGCGCGATGGCGCTCGGCGAAGTTCGCCTCCGCGACTGGTGGCGCGTCGCGAACCGCGAGATCATGGCCGGCGTGGTCCTGGGGCTGACGCTCGGTGTGATCGGCATCGTGCGCATTCTCACGTGGCAGGCGCTATTTCACACCTACGGCACGCATGCCGTCGTGATCGCGCTCACGGTCGGTACGAGCCTCGTCGGCGTCGTGACGTTCGGGACGCTCGCAGGCTCGATGCTGCCGTTCATCCTGCGTCGCCTGGGATTCGATCCCGCCAGCGCCTCCGCGCCGTTCGTCGCCACCCTGGTCGACGTGACGGGGCTCGTCATCTACTTCAGCGTCGCGAGCGTGATCCTCGGCGGGTCACTGCTCTGACGCGCGTCACTTCTTCTGGCAGACGAAGTTGAAGAGCCCGTCGTAGCGCTGCGTCACGTAGAGGATGCGGAACGCCGCGGCGACCTGGTCGTAGAGGGTGCCCGCCTTCGGGATGGGCGTGTACTGCCCGTAGTGGTCGGCCCACGCCGCGCCGCTGGGATCGCGCATGTGCGCGGGGAGCTTCCCGGTGTCGACGGTGATGTTGAAGATGAAGAGGCCGCCGTCGTGTAGCAAGACCTGGGCGTCGTCCATGTAGCTGGTCCGCTGGCGCGCCGAGAGGTGCTGGAAGACGTTGGTCGAGATCACATAGCTGTAGGATGCACGCTCCTTGTCGACGAGCTCGCGCGGCAGCGAGCCGTCGGCCATGGTGGCGATGACGCCGGGGATGCGCGGCACGACGTCGACGCCGGTATAGCGATGGCTGGTGCGTGTCTCGACGTAGTTCTTGAGCGAGCCGTAGCCCGCGCCGATCTCGAGGGTCTTGACGCGCTGGTGGGCGTTCTCGTCGAGGAAGGCGAGGACGCCGAGGCTGCGCGCGAGCCGCAGGTTCATGCGGTTGGCATCCATCGGTCCCTCGATCTCGAAGGGCAGGCGCCCCACCTCGGGCGCGACCGCCACGTTGCACACCGGGTCTTCTCCGAAGAGCTCGTCGCAGACCTTCCAGAAGTCCCGGCAGTCGACGGCATCGGGCGACAACCGCTCGATGTGCGCGGGCGTCAGCGCCATCGTGGGTCGCACGGTGCGGATCCACGTGCGATAGCTCTCGAGATCGCGGAAGCCCAGATCCTCGACCAGGATGCGCTTGATCTCGTCGTAGGTCTTCATCGTGCGGGGCCTTCGCGTTCGAGGATCTTGAATACTACGCGGCGGTTCTTCGCGCGGCCGTCCTCGGTCTCATTCGTATCGATGGGCTCGCGGCTTCCACGGCCAACGCTCTCGATGCGGCCGGGCTCGATGCCGTGGCTGGTCAGCCAGGTCATGACGGCCAAGGCACGTCGGGCGCTGAGGTCGTCGTTGTATGCCGCGTCACCGGTCGCGTCGGTGTGGCCCTCGATGCGGACCCTTCGGATCTCGGGGTGCTCGTCGAGGATCCGCTTCACCGCGGCGAGCACGTTGTCGCTCGGGGGAACGAGGTCGGCGCTGTCGACCGCGAAGGAGATCTCCTCTTCGATCCGTATCTCGTCCTGCGTCATGACGGCGAGCGGGGGACGTGGCGGGATCGTTCCATGGCCCTCATGGCCCTCATGGCCCTCATTGCCGGTGCCGAGGCCGTCCCACGGGGTGCGCTCCTCGCGATCACCCTCGTTCACGGGCGGTGGCGGCGGTGGAGACGCGACCCATTCGATCGACGCGAGGCCACGTACCAGCGGCGCGCCGTAACCGCGGCCGAGCCCACTGCCGATACCTGCGCCGACGCGCACGTTGGAGACCACGTCGTAGTG
>JAYTZB010000338.1:0-5370 GCA_043742085.1 Polyangiaceae bacterium | reverse complement strand
GTGCTCGCGCTGGTGGCGCTGCTCGTCAGCGCGTCGTCGGCGATCGCCGCCATCACCATGTGGCAAGCGACGTTCCGCAACATCTACGTGGTGAGCGCCGAGGAGAAGGGGATCGGCCTCGCGGTCCGTCTCGACGACGGCCCCGTAGCTCTGCACATCGCATCACCGTGATCGGCAAGGACGGACGGGACCTGACCCGCAGCGATCGCGTTTGCCGTCGTGGCGATGCGGTCCGGCGATGCGATGGCGGCGCCGAACGCGGCGGAGCGCGAGACTGCGCGCCGCCTTGCACGTCGCTCGACCACGACGCGATCGTCGCGTTCAAGGACGCGCCTCATCGGCTTCGCCGCTGAGCCTCCCCACACTCGCCTACGGCGAACCGTGCTTCGCACGGGGGAACCTGGAATCCCTCCGTTCTCCTCGTCGTGCGGAGCACGACGGTCGCCGAAGGCGATTCGGGGAGGCTCGGCGCGGAACGCGACGAGGGGACGAAGTCCCTCCTTGGGTAGAACCCAAAGCAGCGAGCACGATTGTTCGACAATCGTGCTCGCTGATTTAGCGTCAGTTCCTCAAGGCGGAGACGATGCCGTAGCCGATGCCGCCGAGCACGCCGAGGATCGCCGTGATGATGAACATGAGCATCGACGTCTTCGCCTTGCTCTGCGCGGTCGCGATGTCGCCGGAGTTCTTGGCGTTGCCGGCCTGCACGGCGAACACGATCCCGACGATGGCGAGGATGAAGCCCACGCACGTCCCTCCACAGAAGAGCGCACCCACGATGTTGAGGATGAGCGGCAGCATCGTGTTCACGTCGCCGCCCGCGCCCGGCATCATCGGTCCGCCGGGAGGAGGGAAGCCGCCGGCCGGGCCGAAGCCGGGACCGCCGCCGCCGAAGCCGCCGCCACCGGGCGGCTGACCGAAGCCGCCACCTTGAGGAGGACCGCCGTACCCGCCGGGAGGGGCGCCGCCGCCGGGAGGTCCGCCGTAACCGCCGCCGTAACCGCCGCCGCCGGGAGGATGTCCGCCGTAACCGCCACCGCCACCGCCACCGCCACCAGGAGGCCCGTACCCGCCCGCTGCGTGGATACCGTTTGCGGTCGTGATGGTCTGCGCGGGCTCGTGTGACATCATGGGGACGGACTCCTCGGAGGCTCGGGCCGAGAGAATCGCACCAGGACCGCGAGATGCCAAACGCAAACGCGCCCATCGAAAGCGCCGAGAGCGCCGCAAGCGCGCCCGCTCGCATCGGTCGCGCCGCGATCTTCGCCGCCGGTCTCGCGGTGGTCACGGCCCTCCTCGCCGCGGCGCAGGTGCCGTGCGGCTTCGCGCGCCTCGTCCACCTGCCGTGTCCCGGATGCGGGTCGACGCGCGCGATGCTCGCGCTCGCGTCCGGTGATCTCGCCGGCCTCGTGCGTTACAACCCGCTCGCGCCGTTCATGACGTTGCTCGTCGTGGCGCTCGCGGGTCAGGCGTTTGCGTCGGTCCTCGCGACCGGCACGTTCCGGCGCGTGGGCAGCGGCGCGATCGGCCTCTACGTCTCGCGCGGCGTGATGGTCGTCGCCGTGCTCGAGGTCCTCGTATGGATCGCACGTTTCGGCGGCTTCCTCGGGGGGCCGGTGCCCGTCTGAGCGTGGGTCCGTCGCACCTGAAAGCGCGTCGCAAAGCCTGATAGCCTCCGGCTCGTGAAGATCTGTCCGCGTTGCTCCGATCTGTTCGGCGACGACGCGGCGTTCTGTCCGCACGACGGCGAGGTCCTCGCGAAGAGCAAGGACCGCTTCCTCGGCCGCACCATCGCCGCGCGCTACCGCCTCATCCGGCGCCTCGGCTCGGGCGGGATGTCGGTCGTCTACCTCGCACGCCACGAGCTGATCGCGCGGCTCAGCGCCATCAAGATCCTGCGTCCCGAGCTGTCGCTCATCGCCGAGCACCGCGAGCGCTTCCTGCGTGAGGCGCGCGCCGTCAATCGCATCAACCACGAGAACATCGTGGAGATCACCGACGTCGGCGAGTCCGACGGCATCGCCTACCTCGTGATGGAGTTCATCGAGGGCGAGTCGCTCCTCGTGCAGATCCAGCGTGGTCGCCTGCCGTGGCCTCGCGCCTCGCGCATCGGCATGCAGGTGGCGAGCGCCCTCGCGCGCGCGCATCAGATGGGCGTCATCCATCGCGACCTCAAGCCGGAGAACATCCTCCTCGTGAAGAAGCACGAGGCCGACAACGAGTCCGAGCACGTCAAGCTCACCGACTTCGGCATCGCCAAGATGGCCGGTGAGCCGTCGCTCACCTTGAATGAGCAGCTCTTCGGCACGCCCGGCTACATCGCGCCCGAGTACGTGGGCGGGATCGGCATCGACGGGCGCTCCGACATCTACTCGCTGGCGGTGGTCATCTACGAGATGGTGTGCGGCGTGCTGCCGTTCGACGGCAAGGGTCAATCGGAGCTCCTGCTCAAGCCGCTGACCTCGGCGCCCATCCCCCCCAGCCAGCGCATCTCGGGGTTGCCGCCCGACTTCGAATCGCTCTTGCTCCGCTGCCTCGCGCGCAATCCCGACGAGCGACCGCACGACGCGTTCGCGATGCACGACGCCCTGCAAGACATCGTGCGCCGCTACAGCGGCTCGGCCTCCATCGCGCCGCCGCATCTCGCGTCGCCGTCGCATCTCGGGTCGTCTTCGTCGTCGTTGCCGCCGCCGCTGCCGCGCGATCCCCTCGAGACCATCATCGATCAGAAATCGGCGGCCCTACCCGGGCGCGAGACCGCCAACGTCGGGCGCCTGGTCACGCACGAGATGAGCTCGCGCTGGTCGACGGCGCTCGCCGATCTCGAGGCGCACATCACGAAGGCGCGGAGGCTCGGCGGCGCGCATGGCCGCGCCGCCGCGCGCGCCGCGGAGCTTGCGCTCGTGGCGGGCGAGATGGTGCCGCGCGTCGCGCGTGCCGCGAAGACGGTGGGCGAGCTGCAGGCACGCGTCGATCGCCTCGAGGCGCAGGGCCGCGAGTTCCGCACCAACCTCGGTCATGCCATCGACGTGCTCGTCCACGATCGCTCACGCGAGCGCGCGCATCTCGATGCCCTGCGCGCGCGGCGTCAGGCGTTGCAGCGCGCCATCGACGGCGGCGGCTCGCCGACGCCGTCGGATAGCTCGCAGTCGCTCAGCTCGCAGAAGGCGACCGTGCCGCTCCCGCCCATCGGCTACGACGCGAAGAGCCACGATCCGCGCGCGTGGGAGGTCGAGGCCATCGCCGCGGAGGAGCTGCGCGCCTCGAAGGTGGACGACGACCTCGCGTTCCAGCTGGAGGCGCTCCAGAAGCAGCTCGACGCGCGCAACGAGGGCTTCGAACGCGAGCTGGTGCAGGCTACCGGGCAGCTCGAGGGCTCGCTGTCCGCGCTGCGACGGCTCACGAGCGAGATCGTGAGGACCATCGACGACGGGATCGGCATCTTGCAGAAGACCGGGTGAGCCGACCGGCTTGCGGCTCGTCGCCACGCGGCCCTTAACTTCTCGGCGGGCACGCCGTTCTCCGCAAGGTGACCACGGCTCGCTACCACACTCTCCTCGCTATCCCCCTTCTCGCGTGCGCCGCTTGCGTTTCCCCGGCAGCCGACGGTGCGGGGGGCGACACGTCGTCATCCTCCGTGACCGAGTCGGTCGCGACCACATCGGTCGGCACCATGCCGTCATGTGTGGGCACGGAGGCCATCGCGCGCGCACCGATGAGCTGCACGAGCCATGACTCTCTCGACGCAGCCCTCTCCCGCGTGGGCCTCGATCGGTGCAGCCTGGCGTTGCGGCCCGAGGCGCTCGCGCTGAGCAAGCTCGACGCGAGCGATCGTCGGATCCTCGCGGCGACGCTCACTGCTCAGCGTTCGCCGCTCGGCCTGGCGGGATCCGGTGTCGCCGCGGCGTCGGCGCTCGACGGCGCCATGGCATCGAGCGCGCCCGTCGCGCGCGCGATCGCCGCTGCCTCCGCGCTGCGCGACGCGCCGCTGACGGTCTGCGCCGAGGTCTCGTGGTACGGCGTCGCGCGCGCCGATGCGCCTCTCGCGCAGGCGCTCGCCGAAGCGCGACGCGCCAAGGTCGACCCCGTGGAGGTCCAGGGAGTACCGCTCGAGCTGCAGCGGGCTCTCGTCCCGATCGTGCGCGCCATCGTCGCGGCGAACGGCGAGGTCGAAGCTGCGCATCACGACGTGGCGCCCGCGCTCCTGCATGCCGTCTCGACGGTCCCGTCGTGGCTGCTCGGCGTCCGGCACTTCGAGTGGTCCGCGAGCGTGCCCGTCGCGTTCGAGTCCGTCGACGTGACGCGGATCACGCGCGCGGCCGCGAGCGTCGCCCTGGTGGTGGAGAGCGCGAACCTCGCGCAGTTCGCCGGCACGCCGCTCGCCGCGCTCGACCTGGCGACGCCGTACGGCCCGATCGTCCTGCGCGGCCCGGGCGCCGATACCTGGAACAGCGATGCCGCCGAGGCCCCGCTGCTCCTCCTCGACACCGGTGGCGACGACACGTACCTCGCCCCCGTCGCCGCTGGCACGCTCGCGCGCCGCGTGGCGATCGCCGTGGACCTCGGCGGGCGCGACACCTACGCCTATCGCGAGACACGCGTCGCCGCCGACGCGATCGGCGCTCGCCTCCCCAGCGATGGCGACGGACGCGCCGCGGACGGCCGCACGCTGTCGCGCGCCGGCCGGCAGGGCTCCGGCGTCGATGGCGTCGGCATTCTCTTCGATCTCGGCGACGGCGCCGATCGCTACCGCTCGCTCATCGCTTCTCAGGGAGCCGCTGCCCACGGCGTCGGCGTGCTCTACGATGCGGGCGGCAACGACACCTACGAAGCGGAGGGCTTCTCGCAGGGCGCCGCGGCGTGGGGGATCGGTCTCCTCCTCGACGCCAGCGGCGACGATCGCTTCACGATCTACCAGGCGGGCCAGGGCTACGGCTTCACCAAGGGAGTCGGCGTGCTCGTCGACGCGGCAGGCGACGACTCCTATGTCGCGAACCCCGGCGAGCCCACGCTCGGCGGCGACCTCCTCTACCCGAGCGATCAGCTACCCGGCCCCCCGGCCTCTCCGGTGAGCGCGAACCACTCCTTCGCGCAGGGCTGCGGTGCGGGCCACCGACCCGACTGGCCCGATGCCGGCTATCCGTTCCCCGGCGGGATGGGGATCCTCCGCGACGCCTCGGGACGCGACCGCTACGTGGCGGGTGTCTTCGCGCAGGGCACCGGCTTCGTCCAGGGCCTCGGCATGCTCCTCGAGGGCAGCGGCGACGACACGTACGGCGGGCTCTACTACGCGCAAGGCGCAGCCGTGCACCAGGGGATCGCGCTGTTCGCCGATCGCGACGGCTCGGACCGCTACGACGTCGGGTTTCC
>JAYTZB010000337.1:0-7991 GCA_043742085.1 Polyangiaceae bacterium | reverse complement strand
CGTTAGAGCCAATGTAGGTCGCACCATCTCCCTTGTTTTCTGGGGTTGACGCAGCGCGCGGATCTCCGTCGGTCATCGAGAAAGACTGTGTAAGGCAATCAGGACGGGTTTTTCGAAACTCATGAATTAGAGTCCGCGACGTGAAGTACGCAACCTTGTCAAAGTCCGCGTTCGCCGTCACCGCCCTTCTCGTGGGCCTCGCTGCTTGTGCGAACAGCGCCGACCCGCCGCCGGACACTGGCAACGGCGTCGACAACGCGACGACCGAGCCGCCGCCGGACACCAAGGTCCCGGCGTCGACGCCCGCGAGCACGCCCGCGAGCACGCCGCCCGCCGACAAGAAGTGCGCGCCCACGTGTGCGACGGACTCGGACTGCACCAACAGCTGCCCGGCCCTCGCCGGCGGTGTGCAGTGCTGCGACCTCAAGACCAAGACCTGCTGGGGCTCGAAGACGTCGGCCTGCCCGGCGCCCGCCGACCCCGACGCCGGCACCCCGCCCCCCGCGTACTGAGCTGATCTCGTCGCACGCTTCCCGGTATGCTCGGTCGTCCTAGGGACCAGCGACACCGGAGGCAGTGGAATGACGGAGAAGTATCGGCTCGTCACGCGCAGCGATTTCGACGGGCTCATCTGCGCCGTGCTCCTGAAGGAGCTCGGGATGCTGGACGAGATCAAGTTCGTCCACCCCAAGGACATGCAGGACGGGAAGGTCGAGGTCACCAACCGTGACATCACCACCAACGTCCCGTACGTGCCCGGCGTGCACCTCGCCTTCGACCATCACGCCAGCGAGGCGGTGCGCGTCAAGGACAAGCCCGCGAACCACATCATCGACCCGAAGGCGATGAGCGCGGCGCGCGTCGTCTACGACCACTTCGGCGGAGCCCCGAAGTTCCCTCGCATCCACGAGGACATGATGACGGCGGTCGACAAGGCCGACGCCGCGCGCTTCTCACGCGACGAGATCCTCAACCCGAAGGGCTGGGTCCTCCTCAACTACTTGATGGACCCGCGCACCGGGCTCGGTCGCTTCCGCGACTTCCGCATCTCGAACTACCAGCTCATGATGGAGCTGATCGATGCGTGCATGAAGCTCACCATCGACGAGATCCTGCAGCTCCCCGACGTGAAGGAGCGGCTCGACCTCTACACGAAGCATCACGCCGAGGCGCAGGACCAGATCCTGTGCTGCTCCAAGGTCCACGACAACCTGGTCGTGCTGGACCTTCGCGAGCAGGAGGTCATCCACCCGACCAATCGCTTCATGATCTACGCGCTGTTCCCCAAGACCAACATCTCGATGCACGTGATGTGGGGCCTGAAGAAGCAGAACACCGTGCTCGCGATCGGCAAATCGATCCTCGACCGCAGCTCGAAGACCAACGTCGGCGAGCTCTGTCTGAAGTACGGCGGCGGCGGGCACGACGCCGCCGGCACCTGTCAGCCGGACACCGACAAGGCCGAAGGCGTCCTCGCCGAGCTGATCGCGAAGATCATCGCGGACGGTTGATCGTCCGAAGACCACCGCGGACGGTTGACCGTCCGCGGCGCGCGCGTCACTTGATCTCGAAGACCTGCACTTCGTCGCTCTCGAAGAGCGGGACGAGCAGGCGGCCGCGCTTCGTGTCGTAGCCGATGTCGGCAGGCGACTTCACGTTCTCGATGACGGACGTGAAGTTTCCGCCCGGCTTGCCGCGGAAGACGGCGTTGGCTTCCCAGCTCGAGACGAGGAGATCGCCGCCGGGGAGCGCGACGATGCCGTCGAGCGAGCCTTTCGGGAGCTTCGTGACGTCGCCCTTCTTGCCCTTCGCGTCGAGCGAGTAGAGCTCGTTGGTGCCGAACGTCGCGACCCACGTCTTGTCGCCGGCGACGTAGAGGCCGTTCGGCGCGCCGAGCTCCTTCGCCTTCGCGATGGTGGTGAGCTTCTTCGCCTTGTCGATGGAGTACACGGCGTCCGTGCCCGCAGGCTCGAAGCCCTTGGCGCCGGCCTTGAGCCCGCTGTCGGAGACGAGCACACGACCGTCGGTGGTCGCGGCGAGGTCGTTGAGGAAGACCGCGCCCGGGACCTTGACCTCGCCCGTGGGCGCACCGGTCTTGCGATCGAACATGCGAACGGTGTCGAGGTCGGCGACGTAGAGCGTGTCCGCGATGATCGCGAGGCCCTTCGGCGCGTTGAGCGTGACCTTGTTCTTGCCGCCCTCGATCCACTTGGCGGTGGCGACCTTGCCGTCCGGCGAGAGCTTGCCGATGTAGCCGTTGTTGTCGGCCTCGAGGGGCTTTCCGTTGATGTTGCTGACGATGTAGACGTCGTTCGCGTCGTCGTAGAGGACCGACTCGGGCGTCGAGAGATCGGTCCTGAAGGTGACGACCGGCTCCTTCTTCGCGACGGCCGCCCCGGCGTCGACCGCGATGGTGGTCGGCGTGTCCGTCTTCGGCATCGCATTGCCGGTCACGCTCGTCGCGGTCGGGTTGGAGGCGGTGGTCATCGTCGTGGACTTGTCCTTGTCGCAGGCGACGAGGGCGAGGACCGCAACGAGCGACGTGGCAATGCGTGCACGAACCATGGAAGCCTCCGAGGAATGGGGTGGGTACTTCGCTGGCCGCGGTTCTACCCGTGCACCTCACGCGCGTCGAGAACGCGCCGGCTCTGCGGCGCATGACCGCGATTGTCGTCCGCGGCGATCAGCGACGGACGAGTCGCTCCATGACCTTGCGCATCGACGCGGGAATGCTCGCGGGCTTCATGTCGCGATCCACGAAGACGTGGACGAAGTAGCCGACCGCGCAGAGCTCCTCGCTACCGCGGCGGAAGATGCCGACGCCCCAGCGCACGCTGGAGGTGCCGAGCTTCTCGATGCGGAGGCCGGCGTCGACGTCCTCCGGGAAGGCGAGCGTGCGGAGGAAGCGGCACTTCGACTCCACGCACAGGCCGACGACGGCGCCCTTCTGGATGTCGAGGCCCGCCTCGGCGATGAGCCATCGATTGATGACCGTGTCGAAGTACGCGTAGTAGACGACGTTGTTCACGTGCCCGTAGACGTCGTTGTCGTTCCAGCGCGTCGGGATGTGCGTGAAATGCGGGAAGTCGCGCCGGGTGTCCGCCGGCATCGCGGGCTTCTCGCTGTGAGCGTTCGTCGTCATGGCGCGGTCCCCTTCCCGTTCGTCTTCCACGTCATCGCGCCTTCGAACAACGCAGCGAGCTCCGTCTCCGCGACGGGGACAGGCGCGTTGTCGAGCAGACGCTTCTGCACGATGGTACCTCGCACGAGCGCATCGACGTCGGGCGGTCCGTAGCCGACGCCTGCCAGGCCCTCCGGGAGGCCAGTGGCCTTCATCATGCGCTCGAGCGCGCCCGCGAGGATCTCGCCGGCCTCTGCTGCGCCCGCAGCTCCGCGCACCTCCGCGCCGAGCAGCCTGGCGCCCTCGAGGTGTCGCTCCGGAGAAGCCTTCGCCGTGAAGCGAAACACGCTCGGTGCATTGAGGACCACCGACACGCCGTGCGGGACCATCGCCGCCGTCTGCGGATAGCCCGGCATGCGGAAGTCCTTCACGAGCCCCGCCACCGCGTAGGCCATTCCGTGCGGCAGGTGCACGCCGGCGTTGCCGAACGCGATGCCCGCGAGCGACGCCGCCCACGCCAGCTTCTCGCGCGCCTCGACATCCGAGGCGTCGCGGACGGCGCGCTCGAGAAAGAGTCCGCCGAGGCGTAGCGCCTCGAGGCTGCCGAGATCGCTCCAGGGGTTCGCGCCCTGGCTCATCGGCCGTGCCGACGGACGATCGGGACGCGCGCGCCTCTCGTGCGGGCGCGCGGTATACGACTCGAGCGCGTGACAGAGCACGTCGAAGCCGCTCGCCGCGACGACGCTCGCCGGGAGCGTGAGCGTGCACGCCGGATCGACGAGCGCCAGCGACGGACGGAGGCGGCGGGACGCGATGCCGGTCTTCGCTTCGAGCGCGAGCACGTCGCACACGGCGATGCCGGTGGTCTCGCTACCGGTGCCGCACGTGGTGGGGCACGCGACGTGCGGCGGCAACGGGCCCGGCACCGGCGCGCCCGCTCCCACCGGCTTGTTCACGTAGGCGAGGAAGTCCGCGGGATACGTCGCGTAGAGGATCGCCGCCTTGCACGTGTCGATGACGGAGCCGCCGCCCACCGAGACGTACGCGTCGAAGCGGCCCTCGGCAGCGAACTTCGCCGCAGCGAGGAACGAAGCGTCGGTCGGCTCGATCGCGACCTCGTCGAACACGGCGACGTCGAGCTGCGCGGCCAGGAGCGACCGCTTCGCGACGGCCACGTGCTCGAGGGCGCCCACCTGACGGTCGGTGAACAGCGCGATACGACGTGGTGCGATGCCTGTACCCTGCATGCATACCGCGACGACATGATCGCCGACCTCCGCCAGGGCGCCGCGACCGAAGACCACGTTCGACGCATCGATCGCGAACGCGAGATCCCCTGCCTCGACCATCCATCCGTGCGCGCAGGCCATGATCGCTCGCTTTCGCTTACTTGCAGTACTGCGCGCAGATGTCGGCGACGCAGCCGTCGCGCGCGGCGGTGTGCTGCTTGCAGCTCGGAGAAGGCGCGTAGCAGGCCTCGATGCACGCGCAGTCGGTCTTGGCACAGAGGTTCGCGCAGTTGTCGAGATCGACGGAGCAGCCCGGGTCCGCGCGACGCGCGTCGCCTTGCTCGAGACAGAGCCCGGCGAAGTCCTTGAACTGCTCGCAGTTGCACGAAGGCAGCGGCGCCGCGGCGATGCAGTCGGTGCAACGACTGACCCCGCGCATCGTCCATGTGTTGCGGATCTCGCAGGCCTGGCGGACGTCGTTCACGCCGTTGTCCGGAGCGGGCGCGCTCTTCGACGGCGAGCACGCGGGTACGAGGCTGCAGAAGAGAGCTGCGCTCGAGAGCAGAAGAAGGAAGGGACGCTGCACGCCGACACCGTTCCACGGCGCGCCGGCACTTTCAAGCGCACGCTCGAGCTGTGACGCGAGGCGACGCAGGACTGTCCCGCTGGGACGCCAAGGTGCCTCGGTGGGCCACGCGAATCGGGCGCACAAAACGGAAGAGGCCCGGTCGAGCTAGAGCCGACCGAGCCTCGTGCGAGCGCCGCTGTCCCAGCGGGGTAGCGGCAGCCGACGCTTACTTGTTCGCCTTCTGGCGAGCCTCGCCCTGGAGCTCCTTGGCCTTGCCCTCGACCTGCATCTGCTCGTTGTCGATGACAGCGCCGACGCGGTTCTTCACGGCTCCGACGACCTCTTCCACGGCGCCCTTGACGCGCTCGGCGCCCTTGGCGGCCTCCTGCTTGGCCTCGCCCTGGAGCTCCTTCGCCTTGCCTTCGGCCTGCATCTGCTCGTTGCCGATGACCTTGCCGATGGCTCCCTTGATCTTGCCACCGAGCTCTTCGGCAGCGCCCTCTCCGCGTTTCGATGCGTTGCTCATGCGTCGTCTCCTGATGTGAAGTGTTGAAGGCCGCGCCACCGTGCGCGGTCTGCTCCACACACTGAAGCAAGGTACGTGCCGCGGCTGACCACGCTCGAGCTGCGCGAGCCCGACGCCTCGCGATGACCGACGCGACCATGCCCAGAGCCGCCGTCCACATCCAGGCGCCGCCGCTCGAGCTCTCGACGACGCGGCATTCACACCGCGACCTTGTGCTGGCGCTCGGAGTCCCGGCATCCGCATTCGCGCCCGCGTCTGCAGCAATCGCATTCGCGCTCGCTCCCGCGGGCCCGAGCATCCCGAGCTCGGGCACTCCAGCGGGCACGAACGACGCGAGCGTGACGTTTCCGCGCGGCGCTCCTTGCATGCGGTCGCGCCCGGCCACTCGTGGCGGATCGCATAGCGCGCCTGGAACGAGCTCGCGCTCGACGGCACCGCGCCGGTCTCGAGCGCGCCTGCTTCGTTCCGCAGCTCCCGACCACCGACGATGGGCGGTGCCTCCTTGAAGACGAGATCGCTCCCGAGCGCGTCCTTGCCGTAACGCGCGTGCAGTCGCGTGAGAACGAACGAGCCCATCGACCCACCGCGGAGGAAGACCGAGCCTCCGGTCCCACCGTTCGGCGCGAGATCGACGGAGTACACGACCGTCGCCGTCGTGTTGTTCTCCGGCTGCGGGAACGAGAGGCTGTTGAACGCGAGATCGACGACGTGAGCTGGGACTGCGCAGCCGCGACGAAGTAGCGCTTCGGATCAGACCTTGCGGAGGAGCGCGGTGCGCGCGACCTGAGCGGTCTCCTTGGTCGCGCCCAACGCAGCAACCGCCTCGGTCAGCTCGGCTGCGGTGGTCAGCGACCGCGAGCGATAGCGGTCACGGAAGATCTGTCCGGTGCGGCCGAGCGCGTTGTTGATGCGCATGGCGATACGCACGCTCACGCTGCGTAGCCCGGTGGTCAGCGAAGCGACGTCGTCGGCCTCGATCACGAGGTCGACCTGCGTCGGAGCGATCGAGAAGAGGACGATGCGGAACCCTTCGAGCTCGGCCTCCGCCGTCTCGGTGATCGCGCCGCGCACCACGCGGAGGAGCTGCGCGGAACGGAGGCTCGGCAGGCCCTTCGCGCGCGGGAGCACGACGGCGAGAGGCTTGTGCGGATCGTGGGGCTGCCGCGCGCGATGCGCCGGCCCCGCGTTCGGTCCGGGCTTCCGGCCCGAGCCCGGACGCGGTCCGCCCCAGGTGCCCTTGGTCGCGGTGGGGCTCGCGGCGGCGCTCTTCGCCGCGACCTTGGACGAGGGCTTCGAGGCAGGCTTCACGGCGGTCTTCGGCGGCATCGGAGACCGGATACTACGTCCAGCCCTGCGATACGAGGCGCGATCCGCTCCGCGCGCACGGCACGTGACGGCTCAACGGCCCTCGATGCGCGCCAGCACCGCGTGCGCCGTGGTCGACATGCCGTCCGCGTCGAGCGCCGCCTCGACCTTGCGCATCGCGCGCGCGATCTCGTAGGCCCGGACGCGCTCTGCCTCGCCGAGATCGTGCCACGCGGGGTGGTAGCGGAGCTCGTCGCGCGCGCGCGGTCGGTATGCGCCAGCCACCTGCTCGACGAGCGCCTCCTCCTCTTCGGGCGTCATGACTCGAGCCCTTCCTCGATGACGACGCCGTGCTTCTTCAAGCACTCGGCGAGCATCCGTCGCGCGCGGGTGAAGTTCTGGAGGAACGTGTTGACGCTCATACCGATGAGCGATGCGAGCTCGTCGTCGCTTCGGCCGCCCTCGGACGACAGACGAACGGTGATCACCTGACGCGGCTTCTCCGGCAGCCGCTCGTGGCACCTCGCCAGCACCTCGCGAAGCAGGGGATCGGGAGTGCCGTCGCCGCCGTCGACCTGCTCGGCGCGGGCGAGGGCGAGCTCGAGGTCCTCCTCGGACACGGGCCTCGACTTGGTTCGGCGGAGCTCACTGATGGCGAGGTTCCGCGCGATGCGTATGCCGAGGCGGAGGAGCCCGTTCGGCCTCCCGTCGGTGATGAAGCGCGGTGCGACCTGCCAGACCCGGAGCAGCGCCTCTTGCAACACGGACTCGACGTCCAGCACGCTCGCGAACGACCGGAGGCTGTCGCGCATCGTGCCCTCCGCCCCCGCCATCCAGCGCCCGAAGGCGCGGGTGTCCCTCTCGAGGATGGCGGGGAGGTGAGCGTCGAGGTCCATGGGTTTCGTTCTGGTGTCGGTGGCCGCGCGGCTCAGCGCGTGTACAGCACCCAGGCCAGGATCGCGGCGAGGATCAGCACGAGGCCGACGAGCGCTGCGATGAGCGCCAGGAGCCAGCGGCTCGTGCGCAGCGGTGCCGCAAGCGGCGCCCGTGCCGCCGGGTCGAGCATCGACCGTGCAGGAGGCATCGGTGCTTCGCGCGGCCCCGCCAGAGACGAGGTCGGAGCGTACTGCTGCTGCTGCTGCTGCATCGGGGCCGGCGGCGGCGGCGGGCGCAGCGTGTCCGGCTCGTCGGACCTGCTCGAGGAGGCGGTCACCATCGACGCGTCGTCGTCGGACTCGTCGT
>JAYTZB010000336.1:0-2381 GCA_043742085.1 Polyangiaceae bacterium | reverse complement strand
CGGCTACCTCGACGAGCTTCGCTCCGACGCTTCGTAGGCGCGCACGGCGGTGCCCGAGACCACCACACCTTCGGCCGCCGATTCGCCGTGACGGAACTTCGCCTCGAGGATCAAGTTGGCGCCGACCTCGCGCGCGCGTCGTTTGAGCTCGTCGAACGCCTCGTCCTCGCCGCCCATCTTCGCCTTGACGACGATGTGGTCGAGCACGTCGTACCTGCGGCCGTTGAGGAGATCCTTGCAGCGGACGGCGGTGCCGGACATGTGCGTGCGCTCGTGGCCTTCGCCGTGGCGGAACTCGACGCCCGTGACCGCATCGGCCCCCAACGCCGCGGCGCGGAGGCGCAAGATGTCGAGCGCGGCCTCGTCGGTGGCGACGGGCTCGTGAACGTCGACGATGCCGAGCACCTGGCTCGTGCAGCTGAGCGCCTGGTCGTTCAGCACCCTTACCTTCGCGGCGGCGGCCACGATGACCGGGTCGGTGGGCAGCGGCGCGTGATGCTCGAGCGCCTCGTCATGGTCGCCATCGCCATCGCCGTCGCCGTGCTCCGCGGCCGCGCGGTGCTCGTCGTGGGCGCTTCTTGCGGAGCCGAGCGGCCCGCAGCCGCTCGCGCATGCGACCAGCAAGAGTGACGCAATCGCGATGATTCGCTCGTTCATGATGCCTCCGTCAGGGTGATCGATCGAGAAAGCGCACGGCGAGGCCCGACAGGTGAAGCGGCTCGCCTGGTCCCTCGCCGTGATGAAAATCGATGCCGACGACGGCGTCGGCGCCGAGCGCCGCGGCGCTCTGTTGCAGCCGCTGGAACGCCGCGTCCTCACGCCCGCTCGGCTCGTGGGCATCGACGACCCCCACCACCTCGGCCGGGCGATCGAGCTTTCGACCCTGGAGGAGCAGGACGCGGCGCGAGCGAGACAGATCCACCGCGGCGCCGTCGCTCTCGTGCTCGTGGTGCTCCGGAGCGGCCTGCGTGCGGACCTCGTACGTGGCCGGGTAAGGCACGGGGTACGCGATCAGCGCCGGCGCCTGCGACTCCTCCGCACAGCCCGCGACGAGAACCAGACCGAGCAGGAGGAGGCAACGGAGCATCCTCTCGTCGTAGCGCCGCGCCGGAGGCTCTGCCTTACCGGGGGATTAAGTGACGTTCACTTCATCGCCAACGCACGTGACGAACCGCTCACTCGACGTGGACCTCGCCCATCATGCCGCCCTCGGCATGCTCGAGGATGTGGCAGTGGTACATCCAGTGTCCGGGCTCGTCGAAACGGCTCACGAGCTTCATCGAGGTCTTTGCCGGCAGGATCACGGTGTCCTTGTTGCCGCTCGATTCGAGCGGCTGCGCGACGCCGTTTTTCTCGAGGATCTGGAAGAAGAAGCCGTGCAGATGGAACGGGTGGTCCATCTCGCTGTCGTTCTTGACGTCGAGGATGCGGAGTCCGCCGTTCTCCACCATCACCGGAGGAACGTCGGGATAGACGGCGTCGTTGATGGTGAAGACGAGCTCGTTGTTGCGCTGCCCTTCGTTCAGGACGATGGGCACGCTCCGCGAGGCCGCCGGAAGCGCCTGCACACCGGGGAAGGCGTCGGGGAGCTTGCGATCGGAGAGCGGCGCTTCGTCCGTGAAGCGAATGTGCGCGACAGACATCGACGGGCGATTGCCGGAGTCGTGTCCGCGGTCGTAGGCGTCGTTCATGAGATCGACGGCGCTCGACGGCGCGCCGTTCGCGATGAGCATGACGTCGTAACGCTCGCCAGGAGCGATCAGCAGCTTCTCGGTGTCGTACGGTCTTGCGAGCAAGCCGCCATCGGTACCGATGACACGCCACGTATGGCCCGGCAGCCGGAGGTTGAAGAACCGACCGTTCGCGACGTTGACGAGCCGCAGCCGGATACTCGCGCCGGAGCGCATCGGGATGGTCGCGTCGGTGACGCCGTTGACGAGCAACGTGTTGCCCTCGCGGCCCATCATCTTGGCGGTATCGTCGAGATACTCGGCGAGCGTGCCGTCGGCCTTGAGTCGCACGTCGTCGAGCATGATGACGCGCTCTTGATCGACGACCGGCTCGTTCGCGCCTCGAACGCGAATCGCTCCATGGAGCCCTTTCTGCACCTGGATGTCCGACCGCATGTGCGGGTGGTACCAGTACAGACCGGCGTCCTTGAAGACGTACTCGTAGCGGAACGTCCCGCCGGGCGGGATCGGGTTCTGCATCGCCATCGTCCCGTCCATCGTCGCCGGGAGACGGATCCCGTGCCAGTGAATGGTCGTCGGCTCCGGCAGCGAGTTCTTGAACTTGATGATGACGCGATCGCCGACCTTCGCGTCGATGAACGGCCCCGGCACCGAGCCCTCGTACGTCCACACGGGCGTCGGCGCCGACGT
>JAYTZB010000335.1:0-4064 GCA_043742085.1 Polyangiaceae bacterium | reverse complement strand
CCTCGCCTGGTCGCCTTTGCGCGCGTTGCGCTGCGGCTGCGTGCGTCATGGCGGGAAAGGCTCCCGTGCGACTCCGAAGCGTGCAACTGTCGCGCTCATGGCTCCCCTTCGACCATTCGCGCTGACCGTACCCGCGCTGTCGGCCCTCGCCCTCGCGGTCTCGATCTCGACGCCGACCAGCAGAAGAAGGTCGATGCATTGATCGCGAAGGAAGACGCCGTGAAGACGGCGCGACCCGACCCGGCCGACATGAAGAAGAACGTCGAGGCGATGCTCGCGGCGTTCGAGAAGGACACCTTCGACGCGAAGAAGCTCGATGCGTCCGATGCCAAGAAAGTGCGCGCACCGATGAAGCAGGAGACCCGCCTGCTGGTCGCGCTCGTCCCGATCCTGAAGCCGGAGCAACGCGAAAAGCTCGTCGCGAAGATGGAGAAGGGCGCATCCCCGCACGGCGGACGTGGCCCCGGCTTCCGCCCGCGCCCGATGCTCGAAGAGGGCGACGATGACTGAAGCCGCGCTCTCGAGTCGTGGCGGGGCGCGCTGAGGTGCTTCGTTCGGCGACCTTCGCGGTCCTCCTCGCGGTGATCCCTGGAACCGCCTTCGCGCAGACGCGCGGGCGGGATGGCACCGTGTTCTTCGATGCGAGCGTCGGGGCCGCGGTGGCACGGGTCGACTCGCCAGGCGTCAGCGGTGATCCGCAGCTGGGCGTCAGCTGGCGCGTCGGGGTGGGCTGGAGCCCCTCGGCGCTCTTCGCGGTCGGGTTCTCGTTCGCCACCTGGCAGCGCTCCGCGCTCGGAACGCCCATCCACCTGCATGCGCTCGGGCCGCGCTTCGAGATCACGCCGAGCGGTGGCGACGGTCTCGTGACCACGCTTGCGGTGGAGTATGCCGAGACCGACGGAGACGCGCCCAAGCGCTACGGCGGCGCGCTCACGCCCTCTCTCGGCTACCGCTTTCGCGCGAACCGCTGGCTTTCGCCCACCCTGCGCTTCGGCGCGGACCTCGCGCTCTACGACGGCGGGGGCTCGGCGCTGGTCCCGTTCGTCGAGCTCGAGCTCCGCGTCTACGGGAGGACCCGTTGAGGCGCGCGCTTCCCGGCGTGATGGTGGGGCTCGCGGCTCTGTGCGGCGGGCGCGCTGCGCACGCCGACGACGCGTCGCCCTTCCATCCACGAATGTTCTTCGGGTCGACGTTCGGTGCTGGGCTCGGCGCGGTCCGACATCCCCTCCTCCACGACCAGACTGCGAAGCCGGGCGTGCAGTACGATCCGTGCGTCGGGTTCGTGGTGGCACGCCACTGGGCGAGCTGCATCGAGCTGTCGACATGGCAGTACACGCTCAGTGGTCGGCCCGATCATCTGCACCTCTTCGCCGTTCGCGCCGAGTACCTTCGCAGCCCCGTCGAGGGTCCGGTGCTGGCGCTCGCCGCAGGACCGATGCTCACCGACGGTGTGGTGGGCGGCCAGCGTTTCGGCCCCGGCGGCACGCTCGCCGCGGGTTGGCGCTGGGAAGCCTGGGACGAGGTGGCGGTCGGCGTCTTCGCCGGGATGCACGCCGGCGCGTACTCGAACGGATGGGCGGTCAATCCCTTCGTGGCGCTCGAGCTCCGCTTCTATGGCCGCTTGTGAGCTTCAGCGCGTTCAGCGGCCGACCATCTTCTGCAGGTGCTCGGGATAGCGCGCGCCCTTCACCTCGAGCCTTGCGGCGCCGGCGGCGATCTCCGCGAGGTCGTCGGCGGTCAGCTCGAGCGCCGCGGCGCCGAGGTTCTCCTCGAGGCGATGAAGCTTCGTGGTTCCCGGGATCGGCACGATCCACGGTTTCTGCGCGAGCAGCCACGCGAGCGCGACCTGCGCGGTCGTCGCCTTCTTGCGCTCCGCGGTGCGGCCGAGCAGCGCGACGAATGCGAGGTTCGCCTCGCGTGCCTCCGGCGTGTAGCGCGGAAGGCTTGCGCGGATGTCCGTCTTGTCGAAGGTCGTGCTCTCGTCGATCTCGCCCGTCAGAAAGCCCCTGCCCAGCGGGCTGAACGGAACGAAGCCGATGCCGAGCTCCTCGAGCGTGGGAAGGATCGAAGCCTCCGGTCCGCGCTCCCACAGGGAGTACTCGCTCCGCAGCGCGGCGACCGGCTGCACGGCGTGCGCCTTGCGAATCGTTCCGGCGCCCGCCTCCGACAGGCCGAAGTGCTTCACCTTGCCCTCGCGAATCAGGTCCTTCACCGCACCGGCGACGTCCTCGATCGGGTGTCGGCAGCGGGCCCGAGCCCGAAGCTCATGCCCATGCAGCCGAGGCCGAGCTCGGAGACCTCGAGACCACCCGCACCGAGCTTTCGCTTCTTGATGGCGTTCGCGTTCACGTTCACGCCTCCTTTCCGCGCAGGCTCGCGAGATCGATCACGAAGCGGTAACGCACGTCGCTCTTCAGCACGCGCTCGTACGCCTCGTTGATCTGCTGGATCGAGATGACCTCGATGTCGGAGACGACACCGTGCTTCGCGCAGTGGTCGAGCATCTCCTGCGTCTCGGCGATGCCGCCGATCATCGAGCCGAGGAGCTGCTTGCCGCCCCCGATGAGGGAGAACGCATGGATCGACGTGGCGCCCGGGGGCGCGCCGACGAGGACCATCGCTCCGCGCGGGCGGAGCAGCCGCAGGTACGCGTTGTAGTCGTGCTCGGCGGACACGGTGTCGATCAGCAGATCGAGCTTGCCCGCGATGGCGGTGAGCGCGGCGGGGTCCTTCGTCACCACGAAGTCCGTGGCGCCGAGGCGGCGCGCATCCTCTTCCTTGCTGGTCGATGTGCTCAGGACGGTGACCTTCGCGCCCATCGAGACCGCGAGCTTCACCGCCATGTGCCCGAGGCCGCCCAGGCCGACCACGCCGACGCGGTCGCCCGCCTTGCAGTGGAGCTGACGGAGCGGCGAGTACGTGGTGATGCCGGCGCAGAGCAGCGGCGCGGCGCCGGCGAGATCGAGAGCGTCCGGAATGCGCAGCGCGAACGCCTCGTCGACGACGAGCTCCGTCGCGTATCCGCCGTACGTGGGCGTGACGCGGTCCATCTCGGTACCGTTGTACGTCGGCGCCATCCCCTTCCGGCAGTACTGCTCGTACCCGTCGGCGCATTGCGGACAGTCGCGACAGGAGTCGACCATGCAACCGACGCCGGCCTTGTCGCCGACCTTCACCTTCGTGACGTCGCGGCCGACCTTGCTGACGATGCCCACCACCTCGTGGCCGGGGACCATCGGGAACATCGCGCCCGACCACTCGTCGCGCGCTTGATGGATGTCCGAGTGGCAGACGCCGCAGAATTTCACGTCGATGACCACGTCGCGCGGCCCTGGCTCGCGGCGCTCGATGGTCATCGGTTCGAGCCGCTTGCCTGCTGCGGGGGCGCCCCATGCTTTGACGGTGTGCATCGTCTTCTCCTTCGGGATCAGACGTACGTCGAGTCTCCGACCGCCGCTACGGCGGACTCGGGGATGGGGTGTGAAGCCGCCTGTACAATGCGATCACATCGGCGAGGTCGGGCGCTAGCTCTTCGGTTTCGCGGGACGCTTCGAAGTGCGGCGGAGCGCAGGGCGCGGCGGCCCCTTCCCCGCTGCGGGCCCGCTGCCCGCAGGCATCTTCGCCGGCGGCGCCTTCGACTTGCGACTGCCTGCGCCAGGCGCTGCCGGTGCCTTCGACGACGACGACGACGACGACGACGACTTGCGAGCACCCGCACCCGCCGCTGCAGACGGCGGCCGCGTCGGCGCGGTCGACGGCACCCGCGCGCCGGGCGGCGGCGGCTTCGTCTCGCGTGTGCTCACCGTGCTCGAGTACGCGCCGACGTCCCAGCCGACGTCGAGCGCATCGAGCTCGCTGATCTTTGGCGCGCGTAGCTGCTTCGGCGCGAGGCGCGCGAGGATCGCGACCTCTCCCACCGGGCCCGTGTCCACCTCCAGCTTGTTGCTCCGGCCGCCGGCGCCGCTGGGGGGCACATCGGCCTCGATGGGCGCGAGCGACCGTCGCAGCTTCGCCGGCAGCACGCTCCGCACGTCCGCCTCGGCGGAGGCGAACGACGGCGGCGC
>JAYTZB010000334.1:0-3143 GCA_043742085.1 Polyangiaceae bacterium | reverse complement strand
GCGCCGGCGCGGGACGACGGGGGCGCCGACGCGTGGCCTTCGCCGACCGAGAGCAGGGCCTCGTCGATCTCGTCCCAGGCGCGCGTGTTGCCGTCTTCCTCGAGCGGAGACGCAGGCGGCGGCCTGCTGAGCACCGCGAGCGCTTTGCTCGCCTCGACGCTGAAGATGCGCGTCGACTCGTCGTGCACGCTGCCCACGCTGGAAGGCCCGTGAAGATCCGCAGAGGTGTCGATGTCGTGGCTGGACACGGACCGCGCGACGGTCCGGTCGCTCGGTCGCTTGCTCGTGGCGGGGCCGAACACGCGCGAGGTGGAGGGCGGAGGCGGCGGCTCGTTCGCATCCGGCGAATCGCCGAGATCGAAGTCGAGCTCCCCGAACGCGCCGAACGCGCGTCCCGAGGACGCCGCCGGCGGCGCGGCGGGCCGCAGCGCGACGTTGGGCTCGTCGTCCAGGTCGAGGTCGACCTGACCGAACCCGCTCGCCACGTCGGCTCCTCGAAAGTCTCCCATCCGTACTGATTTAACTAGCAGAGGACGGTGCGGGCGGGAGGCCTCAGCTCGACGGAACCCAGCGATTTCTTTCCACAAGCGGGTCACAGCGGCGCCGGATTGCCAACGATGTAGGCATCCGCCCTGCGGGGCCCGCGGCGCGAGCGAGCAACCGCTGTTTCCCGAATCGTTCTCGGGCGGTCGGGGCGTCGGCACGGCCCGACCACCATGTCGTCGTTTGCACGCCGCGCGCTTGCCGTGGTACCCGAACGCCCCCCATGGGTCTCTCGATCGGCATCGTCGGCCTCCCGAACGTAGGCAAGTCCACGCTCTTCAACGCGCTGTCGTCGGCCAAGGCCGAGGCGGCGAACTACCCGTTCTGCACCATCGAGCCGAACGTCGGCGTCGTGACCGTGCCCGATGAACGGCTCGCGAAGATCGACACGGTGATCCACGCCGAGCGGATCCTCCCCACCACATTCAACTTCGTCGACATCGCCGGCCTCGTGCGCGGCGCGTCGAAGGGCGAAGGCCTCGGCAACCAGTTCCTCTCCCACATCCGCGAGGCTGACGCGATCGTGCAGGTCGGTCGCTGCTTCGAGGATCCGAACGTCATTCACGTCGAGAACAAGGTCGACCCCGTCGCCGACATCGCGACCGTGACGATGGAGCTCTGCCTCAAGGACCTCGAGACCGTCACCAAGCGCCGCGACAAGGCGCAGAAGATGGCGAAGTCGAACGACCCGAAGGAGAAGCTCGCCGCCGAGGTCTGCGAGATGCTCGCCAAGCACCTCGACGACGGCAAGCCCGCGCGCACCGCGCCCATCCCCGACAACGTCGACGCGGCGGCGATCGTCGGCGAGCTCCACCTGCTCACCATCAAGCCCGCGTTCTACATCGCGAACATCGACGAGGCGACCATCGCCAACCCCGAAGGCAACAAGCACTTCGCGGCCATGAAGCAGCTCGCCGAGTCGGAGAAGACGTTCGTCGTTCCGGTATGCGCTGCGCTCGAGTCACAGATCGCGGAGCTCGAGCCCGCCGATCGTCCCGACTTCCTCGAGAGCGCGGGCCTCAAG
Organism: Polyangiaceae bacterium; assembly: GCA_043742085.1. Lineage (GTDB taxonomy): Bacteria > Myxococcota_A > Polyangia > Polyangiales > Polyangiaceae > Labilithrix. The sequence continues at coordinate 1,576 of JAYTZB010000334.1, read as the reverse complement.
GAGCCCGGCCTCAACGCGGTGATCCGTGCAGGTTACAAGCTTCTCGGGCTGCTGACGTTCTTCACTGCCGGCAAGCAGGAGGTCCGCGCGTGGACCACCAAGATCGGCGCGAAGGCCCCGCAAGCCGCGGGCGTCATCCATACCGACTTCGAGAAGGGCTTCATCAAGGCCGAGGTGATGTGGTGGGAGGACCTCGTCACGCTGGGCAGCGAAGGCAAGTGCCGCGACGCTGGCAAGCTCGCCATCGAGGGCAAGGAATACGTGATGCGCGACGGTGACGTCGTCCACTTCCGGTTCAACGTCTAGGGACGCAGGGTCGAGGCTGGAGCGCGTGAGGACCCACGATCGCGCCCTGGCTCTCGTCGGGTTGCTCACCGCGTGCTCCGCGGGCGCGTGCTCGTTGCTCGTAAGCACGGACGGCCTCACTGGCGTCACGCCGCGTTCCGACGCGGCCGATGCTCATTCGTTCTGCGATGACTTCGACGGCGTGCCGTCCGGCGCCAACTGGATGACGTTCCAGGACCCGATGGGCGCGATCGCGCGACCTACAAAGGCGTGGAGCGGCTGTTCGACTGCAAGCTGAACGCGGTGATCACCGGCGGGGCGGCGTCGGTGCTGCTCGGCATCGACTTCGTGCGCACCCCCAGCAGCGCGTGGCGCGTGCGGATGGACAACGTGACGCTCGATCACGATTGAGGCGCCCGAGCCGCCTCACACGGGTCCGCCGAAGTAGCCCGCGAAGCGCGCGATCCACAGCGCGAACAGCAGGACCGCGGTGCCGAGCATCAGCACCTTCGAAAGCGGTATCCGGCGCGACCCGCCCCACGTGCGCGTGCGTGCATAACCGAGGAGCTCGGCGCCGAGGAAGAGCAGCGTCACGGGCACCGCGAGCCACATCAGCGGATGCATGCGCGTCGCCCCGGCGACGTCGCCGTGGAGCGCGAGCAGCAACGCGCGCGTCACGCCGCACGTCGGGCACGGAACGCCGGCCACGAGGAGCACCGGACACCTCCAGCCGACGGCGACGATCGTGGCCGCAGCGCCGAGCGCGGCCACCCCGGCGAGCGCGGCCTGCGCGGCCTGCGCGGCCTGCGCGACGCGCGGTCGCGTTGCGCTCGCATCGCGCTCCGCGCTCACTTCTGGAGCGGACGGCCCTGCGCGTCGGTGTACTTGCCCGTGACGATCATGATGATGTCGATGAGCTGCCACACGCCGCAGCCGCCCAGCGTGCAGAGCTGGATGACGCCGAAGAGGATGTGCCCCGAGTAGAACCGATGCGCGCCGAAGCTGCCCGCAAAGAGCGCGAGCAGGAGCGTGATCATGAACTGCTTCGGCGGACCGCCCGCGCCCGGCGCACCTGCGGTGAGCGCGCCCATGCCGGGCATGCCCATGCCGGGCATGCCCATACCGGGCTGCTGCATCATCGGCGCGCCGCCGCCGTAGGGCTGCATGCCGCCCTGGTTCGTGTTCGCGTTCATCGCGTTGCCGAACTGATCGGCGGCTTGCCCGAAGGCCTGTCCGGCCTGCGCGAAGCCCTGGTTCATCTGCGCGCCGTAGTCCTGAGGTGCGGGTCCGC
>JAYTZB010000333.1:0-3193 GCA_043742085.1 Polyangiaceae bacterium | reverse complement strand
CAGCTCTCGGTCTATCGCAGCTCCACGGGGTCCGTCGTCACGAAGCTCACGCGCGGCTCCGGCGACGGCACGTTTGCGGTGCAGACGCGTGATCGCGGCAAGGACCCGAAGTTCGCGGCGACGCCCTTCCAACCCGGGGGCACCGGTCCCGATCCCACGACGCACCCGACGTTCTCCGTCGCGGCGTCCGAAGGGCTGCGCGGCACGCCGATCTGGAGTGATCTCCACTGGTCCGAGCTGGACCACGCGGTGCCGCAGCGCGAACGGCGCGTCGTCCTGAGCGTTCAGAAGGCCATCCTGGATGCCGCCGGGACGCTCGTCGGCGTCCTGCGCGTCGGCCTCGTCACCAACGAGCTCGATGCCATCGCGAGCGTGCAGTCCGCGCCCGGCGAGGTGGAGGACGTCCAGCGCATCGCGCTCCTCGCCACGGCCCCGAAGCGCGGCACGCCTCGCCTCGTGGCTCGCCTCGATCCCTCGGATCGCATGGCGAGCACGGAGGACGACGAGATCCGCGTGGTCGCCGATCGGCCACCGCCCGAGATCCGCGATCTGCTCCGGAGCCCCATCGTGGCCGATCTCGATCCGGCGCATCCCAACGCGTCCGGCTCGCTGGTGGTCGACGGCGAGCCGTGGCTGGCGACGCTCCGCGAGATCGACCTCGGTGAGGGTGGCACCTCGGGGTGGATGGTGGCGATCCTCGCCCCCGAGTCGCGCTACACCGCCGACCTGCAGGCGTTCGAGCGGAAGTTCATGAGCGCGTTCGCGATCACCATCGCCGTGCTCCTCGGCATCGGCGCCGCCACGGTCATCGCGCTGAGGCGCGGCCTCTCACGCGTCACCCGTGCCACCATGCGCATGCGCGTCTTCGACTTCGCGCCCGTCGGCGATCACAGCCTCATCAAGGACATCGACGAGGTGATGCACGGCCTGGAGCGCGCGAAGACCGTGGCGCGCGCGATGGGGAAATTCGTGCCGATCGACCTGGTACGACGGCTCTACGAGTCGAACGAGGAGCCCGAGCTCGGCGGCGAGATGATCGACGTGGCGCTGATGTTCACCGACATCGAGGGCTTCACGACGCTCGCCGAGAAGCTCCCGCCCGACGTCCTCGCGAAGCGCCTCGGCGATTACCTCGCGGCGATGACCGACGCCATCGAGGCCACCGGCGGCACCATCGACAAGTACATCGGCGACGCGGTCATGGCGATCTGGAACGCGCCCACGCGCGTCGAGCACTTCGGCGTGCAGGCCTGTCGCGCGACGCTCGCCTGCATGAAGGCGACGAAGACGCTCTACGCTTCGCCCGCGTGGAAGGGCCTTCCCGCGCTCACCACGCGCTTCGGCATCCACGAGGCGCGGGTCATGGTCGGCAACTTCGGGGCGCCCACGCGCCTCACGTACACCGCGCTCGGCGACGGCGTGAACCTCGCCGCGCGCCTCGAGCCGCTCTGCAAGCAGTACGGTGTGGTGACACTGGTGAGCGAGGCGATCGTCGAGCACGCGAGGGACGAGTTCGTCTTCCGGCGCATCGACCGCGTGGCGGTGAAGGGCAAGACCGAGGGCATCGACGTCTACGAGCTGCTCGGCGCGAAGGGCGATGCCATCGAGGACCTGCCGCGCGCGCGCTGCTACGAGGAGGCCTTCGGCGCGTATCTCGAGCGCGATTTCCAGCGCGCCATCACGCTGGTCGAACCGCATGCGGCCGACGATCCTCCGAGCGCGGTCCTCGCCGAGCGCTGCCGTCAGCTCGTCGACCATCCGCCGCCCGCGGCGTGGTCCGGCGTGCACGTCGCCGCGTCGAAGTGACGCTCAGGCTTCGGGCATGCGGCCGTACTTCTTCGCGAGCAGGTGATCGAACGCGATCGCTCCCGGGCCGAGGATCGCGATCATCACGAGCACGAGGAGGTACGTGGTCTCTTCGAAGGCGACGAGATCGAAGAAGCCGTGGATGTCGCCGCGCTTCGCCGTGAGGATGGCGACCACCATGCTCACGATCAGCGGGATGGTAGCGAGGCGCGTGAAGAGCCCGATCACGAGCGCAGCGCCGCACAAGAGCTCGCTCCAGCCCACGACCACCGCGTTCAACCCGGGCGCTGGGATGTGCAGCGAACTGAAGAACTCGGTCACCTTCTCGACGTTGTGGACCTTGCCCCAGCCGGTCGACAGGAACACGAGCCCCACCGCGAGCCGGCCCAGCAAGAGCGCGAGGCCCTTCAGCCGACCGAGGGAGGCCACCGCCTCGTCTCGAACGACCAGCGCGCGCTCGACGATTCCCTTCGACATGTGGTTATCCTGCTCCCTCTCCCCGCGGAGGCACTGCCCCTGACGACGACGATACGCAAGAACGCGCGACACAACGAGCGATACGTCATCGCGCGGAGACCGCTGGTGGTCGTCGCGCAGATCGCGCTCCTCACGCTCGCGACGACCTCGTGTGGCGGTGGCGGCGGCGGCGCCGCGACGCCTCCGCGCGCCACGGGATCCCAGCCGGGGCGCGCGGCGGCGACCACCTCCGGCGCGGATGCGGCGGTCGCATGGAGCTACGAGGTGAACGTCGACGCCGCGCTCGATCTCGACGTGCGAGCCACGCTGCACGGCCCGTTCACCGGTGGTCTCGTCGTGGATCGCGCCGTCACGAAGTTCGCCGGCGCCGTCGAGCTCGCGGAGGGCGACGCGTGGCGGAAGACGGAGTTGAACGACGCGCGCTGGGCCTCTGCCTGCGCTTCGACCTGCACGCTGCGCTACCATTTTCGCCTGCGCGACGCCGCGAAGGCCATCGGCGACGGCGACGTCGCGATGGTCTCGGGCGGCGCCGTCTTCGCGCCACCTTCGACGTGGCTCGTGCGACCGTCCGACGAGCGCGTGGCCGGGCGTTATCGCTTCCACGTCACGACGCCGGCCCGCGTGGGCTTCGCCACCGGCATTCGCGCGGCGGCGGGCGCCGCAGCGGGCACGTACGAGGCGCCGATCGCGTCGCTCGACGAGGCCGCATTCGCAGCCTTCGGAGCGCTGCGCATGAGCCACCTCGCCGATCCCGGCATCGAGGCCGTCATCGCGCCCGACGTCCGACTGTCCGACGACGTGCTCACGCGCTGGCTGAAGTCCGAGGTCGACGCCGTCACCACGTACTTCGCGCATCCGCCCGACGGTCACGCCATGCTCTTCATCGCGCCCGGCAACTCCGCGGACACCG
>JAYTZB010000332.1:0-4178 GCA_043742085.1 Polyangiaceae bacterium | reverse complement strand
CGCCGCAGAGGCCGCGCTCGCCGCGCAACCCGCAGCCGCTCCGCCGCCCGCGCCCGTCGCGCCGCCGCCGGTCGTCGTCCAAGCGGCACCGCCCCCGGCGCCCGCCCCGCCGCCCGCCGCCGCTGCGCCGGCGTCGCCCTCGGCCTCGGTGAAGGCGAACGCGGTCACCGCGAAGGACAAGGACAAGAAGAACAAGCTGCCGGGCGCGCCTTCGGCGAAGAAGAAGAAGTAGCGCAGCGCGCGACGCAGCGACACGCCTTGTCGCTGTCGGTACCAAATTGTTCTACGCGACCCTTGCGAAAGGCCCGTCGAGCGCCGCGGCAGCTCTCGCTGGCCGGGGTACCGACCCGCGGCGGTCCGCATAAGGGATCGGGGCGGAAGCCGAAGGTGCCCGGCGCGCGGCCGGACGTCGTGCATCGGGCGCGGCCCAAGCATCCGCGAAGCTGGCCTGTGCACGTCAGTTGATTGGGCGACACTTCCTCGAGGCGGCGGAAAGTGGCCCGACGCAGGCACTCGCGCACCCGAACGCGCGCTTCGGAACGCGCACCCCGGACGCCCGCTTCGTATCCCATTCCAAATGGCCTACGATCTCCCGATGGGAACCACCTCGCGCTGGGCGCTCGTTTTCGCGGTCGTTGGGGCCGCGAGCCAGGCGATGTGCGGCTCGAACGATGTCGCGAGCACGTTCGACCCTGGCGACGACGCCGGCCTCGACGGCGGTGACGGGCTCGGCGAAGGCGGCTTCGGCCCCGGGGGCAACAACGACGGTGGACCGCTGCAAGGCGCGTTCGACGTGCAACCGAGCGCGCTGTCGACCATCACCGTCGCGACCGGGCAGACGATGCCCACCGTGCCGTTTACCGCGACGCTCAACGGTCAGCCGGTCGCCGTCGGATGGAGCGTCGATCGCGGGGACATCGGCGGCATTCCCGTCGGGCCCTCACCGACCGCGGCGTTTGCGCCGAAGGGCACGACCGGCGGCCTCGTCTCGATCGTCGCCGGGCTCAACGGCAAGACGGTCACGCGTCAGGTCCTCGTCAAGCTGACCGGCACCCAGAACGGCGCGAATCCCGCCAACCCCGCCGAGGCCGGACAGATCCCCGCGAACGTCGCCGCGCTGAAGGCCGGGGGCGGCGTCGGTGGCGTGGGCGGCGAAGGGCTCGGCGGCGCCGTTACCGATGCGGCGACCATCGCGGCGCTCGCGGCGGCGCCCGCCAACAACGGCATCGCGCAGAAGCTCGCGCTCCTCTACCCCTACGACAAGACCGTGTGGCCGCGCGGCATGCTCGCGCCGCTCCTCATGTGGAGCTGGACGCTCGCCGACGCCGACGCGATCAAGATCGAGCTCAAGACCACGAGCGGATCCTTCACGTGGAGCGGCACGTTCGGTCGTCCGCCCATCCTCACCGCGACGGGCGGCGCATTCATCCGCCACCCGATTCCGCAAGACGTGTGGACCGCGGCCACCAACAGCGCCGGCGGTCCCACCAGCAATGGCATGCCCGACAAGCTGACGATGACGCTGACCGTCGCGAAGGCCGGCGCCGCCTACGGCCCGATCACCCAGACGTGGCCCGTCGCGCCCGCGCGCCTCAGCGGCTCGGTCTATTACAACTCCTACGGCACGCAGCTCGTGAAGAACTGGGTGGTGCTCGACAGCGCCGGGCACTCGATCGGCGCCGCCATCCTCGGCGTGCGCTCGGGAGATCTCGGTCCCAAGCTCGTCGTCGGCAAGAACAGCCCCGTCAACGCGCAAGGCAATCCCAGTGACGACAGCGGCTGCCGCGTCTGTCACGTCGTCGCATCGCGCGGCCGCTGGCTGCTCACGCAGTCCGAACAAGGCACGCCCGGCGACGGTCGCTCGTTCCTCTACGATCTCACCGCGCCCGACGTGCAGGCGTCGGTGCAACAGGTCCCGCAAGAGGGCGTCTTCACCTGGGCCGGAATGACCGGCGACGGCAGCTACGCGCTCACCAACACCGTCAATCCGTCCTCGAGCAATCCCGGCATCACGAACAGCAGCGCCGGCTCGGCGATCAGCTCGTTCTGGAAGTTCGGCGCGGCGCCCACCGCCGCCACCACCGGCGGGCTCCCGGCCGGCGCCTCTGCCGGCTACCCGGCCTACTCGCCCGACGACAAGATGATGACCTACGTCGACGTCGCCGGCTCGACGCAGGACGTGAAGGGCCCGCTCATGATCGCCGGCTACAACCCGGCCACCCAGGCGTTCACGGCACCGCAGAGCGTGCACACACCCGCTGCCGGCCAGCGCGTCGGCTTCCCGGTGTTCCTGCCCGACAACAGCGGCGTGGTCTTCGAGACCGAGGTCCGCACCAGCCTGAGCGACAGCGTGATGGTCACGCGCAACGGCGCGCGCAGCGAGCTGTGGTGGGTGAAGACCGCGGGCGGCGCGGCCACGCGTCTGGACACGCTCAACGGCAAGAGCGGAGCGGCGCCCTACATCCCGGTCGGCGCCAACAACCACGGCATCCCGGGCGCGACCGATCCGCGCAGCTCCTACAGCGAGGTCGGGTTCGACGACACCACCCTCGCCTACGAGCCCACCGTGTTGCCCATCGTCTCGGGCGGCTATGCGTGGGTGGTCTTCACGAGCCGCCGTCTCTACGGCAACCAGCTCACGAGCGTGCCCTGGCAGAGCTGGCCCCCCGACTACGACACCACGGACCTCGCCAAGGCGACCACCAAGAAGCTCTGGGTGGCGGCGATCGATCTCGATGCGCCGGCCGGCTCCGACCCCAGTCATCCTGGGTTCTACCTGCCCGCGCAGGAGATCCTCGCCGGCAACTCGCGCGGCTTCTGGGTGCTCGACCCGTGCAAGGCCGACGGCCAGACGTGCGAGTCGGGCGATCAGTGCTGCAACGGTTACTGCGGAGGCAACGGCGCGGGCGGCGCGCTCGTCTGCTCGAACGTCCCGCCGAACAACAACTGCGCCGGCGCGCAGGACAAGTGCGCGACCGCGAACGACTGCTGCGACAAGTCGAACCAGTGCATCAACGGCTTCTGCGCCGTCGGCGTGCACTGAACGACCTGGGCCGGCTCGCGGTGCGGCAAGGTGCGCGGGCGTTTTCGCCGGAGCGCCGTATGCTTTCTGCATGCCTCTCGATCCGCCGAAGCCGGTGCATGCGCTGGAGAAGGTCATCATCGCGCCGGATCCGCCGGACACGGGGACGCCGCCGAGCACGCCGTATCGAACGACCGATGCATTCGAGGCGATCGTCGCGCTCGAGGCCTCGAGGCGCGAGAACGCGCGCCTGCGGTCCGCGCATCGTCGCTCTCGCAACGGTGTCGTCGCCGCGCTCGCGGCCTCGTGCATGTCGCTCGCGGCCTTCAGCACGGTGCTCGTCTTGCGTCATGTGCCTGCGGACTACGACCTGCCGCTGGCGGTGACGTGCCCGAGCACGCTTCCGGAGATCGCGCCCGTCGTGATCTCCGACCCGCTATCGGCCGACGTGCCCGCGCCCGCCGAGCTCGAGGGTACCCTCCCCCTCGACGAACTCGGCGGTGAAGCGGCGCTGAAGCCGCTCGCGAAGGAGCTTACCGCGGCGCTCCTCGCGGATCCCGTCGTCCGCAAGAACCCGCGCATCGCGGCGATGGGCAGCGCGCGCCTCGAGACCGCCGTGCGCCAGTCGCTCATCACGCTTCTCGACGCGACCGCCGAGCCCGACGTCCTCGACGTGTCCGAGCTGATGTGGGAAATCCGGCCCAACCACGCCGAGTGGGAGGCCGCGACCGCCGTCCTCGACAAGACCCTCGAGAAGCACAACGTGAGCGAAGCGAACCGCTCTTCGCTCGCATCGATGGTGGGGGCGAACGAGTCGGTTGCAGTCGACGACACCACCACGCGCGCGAACGGCCTCCTCCGACGGGCGTCGGTCGGCCTCTCGTGTCCCGAGGAGTCGATCACGTCACGCCCGCTCGAGACCAGCGACGCGCGGATGGTGAGCGGTTGCGGGAAGCGCGCCATCTACGCGTACGTCGCCGATTCGAGCACCGGCGTCGCTGCGTGGCATCGCGAACCAAACCCCTGATTTTTGTTCGCACTACACTGGGCCGCAGCATGAGCTCCTACCGCGCGCTCGCGCAGCGCTTCGATCGTCACTATCTGCTCAAGAGCTCCGCCGACGTCCTCGAGTGGGACGCGCAGGCGATGATGCCCG